>JACPHJ010000045.1 GCA_016188675.1 Planctomycetota bacterium | reverse complement strand
CAATTCATTCCCTTCCCTCTTCGCTTCATACAAAACATTCCGTTTAGAGCGAAGGTTCAACGCTTATTTCTTCGGCGTGCCTTTATTTGCTCCTACGAAATGGCACTGCATTCTTTAAACTTCTACAATTCAGAAGATAAAAGAATTCAGTGAATAGTAATCTCCATAGCACCTTAACCCTGAAAGTACATTAATCCCATTTATCACGCCGTGCTTCGTTGCGCTCACGCCTTCGCTTCACTTCGCACGTGATTCATTGTACTGAAAATAATATTGAAATACCTTTTCAAATACCTTATACTTCGTGCCTAATCGAAGGTAAAATGGATTTAGTCGCGTTTAATGATATCGGATAAAGAAGTATCAAAATTAGTCAGAGGGCAAATTTTATGAAGTTACCATTAATTATCGAATCTTGGAAAAAAGGATCGTGGTATTTGGCACGTGCACCAGAATTGGACTTTATATCACAAGGGAGAACACCAGAAGAAGCGAGAAAAAACCTCCTTGAAGTTATTAACATACAATTTGAAGAGATGAAAAACATGGAAACTCTTGAAGAATATTTGCATGAGTGCGGTTTTGAAACCAAAGGTGATGAACTAACTCCTCAGATTGAAATTATAGGATTTGAAAAGTCAGTAATATCGGTGTCCTGATGCCGAGAATAACCCCCGTTGATTATAAAACACTCTTAAAGATATTTCAGATATTTGGTTGTACTTATAAACATAAGAGGGGTTCGCATCATATCCTGACCTATACGGGGGCAAAGCGAGCGGTTGTTATTCCTGAATATGATGAAATAGACATAGAAATAATCAAAAATAACATGCGAACAGTTGGTATGACAAGGGAACAATACTTTGAATTGCTCAAAAAAGCATAACAAAGCATAACTATGTATTTTGGGTTACATTATCCGTATCACATTAGTTAAATTTCTTGTTGCTTTTCTTCATTTGCATATATACCATTACCAGCAAGTTGTTCTTTCCGAAAATACGTTTAACGGCATCAAACTAACTTCTACCAGGAATTTATATGCTCGAAACATTTCGGGTGGCAAAATTCAGGTTCACCGTTTGCGCCAAAGAACACATACGCTTTCCAGGCTATAAAGGTTCTGCCTTTCGTGGCGGCTTTGGATATGCCTTTAAACGGGTCGTTTGCGTAATCAAGGACAAGGAATGTGACGACTGCCTGTTAAAGCAAAAGTGTATTTATTCGTACATCTTTGAAACCCCGCCGCCCGAAGATGCCGAAATGCTTCGCCTCTACCCGAAAGTGCCTCACCCCTTTGTTATCGAACCGCCTTCAGACGAGAAACAATCCTTCGCACCAGGCGAAGCATTTACCTTTCATTTAATCCTCATTGGCCAGGCCATTGACTACCTTCCCTATTTCATCTACACCTTTACCGAACTGGGAAAACGGGGGATTGGACAGGGCAGGGGGAAATACGACCTGCTGGAGGTGAAAGGTATTGGTTTGGAAGATGAAGCCATACAGATTTACAACAGCAAAGACCAAACACTCACAAATCATTATCCCATCATACAAGCGCATAAATTTGTTCAGAAAAATATGGAAAACCGCTCTATAGCAAACCGCAATAAAACTTTCTCACCTTCGCAAAGTAAAAACAGAGCAGTTTCAGTTTCCTCCCCTTACGAAGGGGAGGATAAAGGTGGGGTCAAAAACTTGCCTCAACAAGATATTTCTCAGGTAAATAACCATAACAACAAGATAACCATTTCGCTACTAACCCCGCTACGCCTGCGTTTCGATGGTCATATAACCGACAAGATCGAATTTCACGTTCTCATAAGAAACCTCTTACGCCGCATTTCCTCTTTATCCTATTTTCATTGTAACGAAAAATTTCTGGTGAACTTTAAAGATTTAATCGAAAAATCCACGGCAGTAAAACAGACAACTTCAGATACACATTGGTTTGACTGGAAACGCTATTCCACAAGGCAGGAAGAATGGATGTCTCTGGGCGGTGTCACAGGCACAGTTTCCTACGAGGGAGAGTTGTCGGAATTCATACCATTATTAAGACTGGGTGAGTATGTGCATGTGGGCAAAGGGACATCGTTTGGGCTGGGGAAGTATGAAATCCTTTAGGCCACAGAGGACACGGTGAAAACAGAGAACGTGGAACAGAGAAGATAAAAGGGTTATTATTTTCCCCTCTAAAAAGAGGGGTGCAGGGGTGTGTTTTGTAGGTTCTTGATACGGGCATTATGGAAACAGCTCAGGTTTATGGAGAGAAAAATGAATAGCAAACGCAAATATTTGGTTGTTGTAGATATTCCGAGTATTAAAGAGTATGTCTTTGGGACGGAGAAGCTCGTTGAAATCCGAGGAGCCAGTGCTCTTTTAAAGGAGATTAACGAGGATTTTATTTGCAATTTTCTTTTACATTCTCCAAAACTGACCGCCGATAAGGTGTTTGCCGGAGGGGGCGCGGGTCATTTTATAGTGGAAGCGGGAAAAAAGGATTTAGAAGAAGCTCTTTCAACATTAAAAGCATACGTTTCAGAAGAATCAAAAGGTGGTTTCAGTTTAGTTTGTGGTTTTGCCGAATATTTGGAGGATAAATATGATGAATCCTTAAGAAAAGCCCTGATTTCGTTGGAGCAAGATAAAGATGAAAATCCTTTTTGTTATACTTTGCCAATTCATACCGGATTCATAAGAGAGTGTGAAAGTTGTTCAGAAGAGGCAAGCATATTTAAAAAATATTATAACAACGATACGGATATGCATGCTTTATGCTTAGTCTGTGCGCGGAAAATAGACTATGGACAAAATAAGGAAAAAGGATTGTGGAAAGAATTTTCGAATTTTATGAAAAAAAAGAATATTAATTGTGCGCTCCCTACTGATTTTGAAGAAATAGGGAATGGATGTGTCGCTAAAAAAGGCTATACTGCGCTTGTTTACGCCGATGGCAATGACATGGGAAATATTTTTCAAAATATCAGCAAAAGGGAACAATACAAAATCATATCAAATACGGTTGAGCAGTCGATACGAACAGCATGTATGGAGGCAATTGTTGAGATTTGTAAACCGGTTAATAATGTTTTACCCGCAGCAATACTGCTTCTGGGCGGAGATGATTTACTGGTATATTTAGCAGCTGATACCGCTATTCCTTTTGCTATTTCTGTTGCTAAAAAGTTTACTGAGGAGAGTAATAAAAGGCTAAAAGAATGTGATAAATCGTTATTAACCGGGCAATTTGACAACCTTAACCTGACAATATCGCTTGGCATATCATTTGGAAAATCTCATACACCTTTTTCTATTATGCTTAACCAGGCCGATGAGTTATTAAAATCGGCAAAGAAATCGCGTAGAAACAAAATCGATAATCAAAACGATAAAACAAACCAGCCATACATAGACTACCATTTGGCTTCAAACTTTAATCAAATTGACGTTATAAGTAGCAGATTAAATCATCTCACAATAGAAGGCCACTATCATTCACAATCTGATCGAAGATATTTAAAGTTATATCAAAAGCCTTACTCTCTAAGTGAATTGGAGATGTTGTGGAACTCAGCAAATAATCTTTTAAAAAGCGGGATACCTTCCACAAAACTGAGACAATTGGGTTGCGCCCCAGCTCTGGGTAAAATAAATGGTGTACTTGAGTATTTACGTACATTTACGCGATTAAATTATGATCAACGCCGTGAAATAGCTGAGGCTTTAAGGAAGTTTGGTTGCTCGAATGGAGAAATACTTTGGCGGAAACAGAATGATGACAAATATGATTCCACAGCATTGATGGACATTGTCGAACTTACGGAATTTATAAAAACACCCTAAAATATAATTAGGAGAAAAGCGTATGTCTCACAAAATACATATAAACTACACCATCACCCTTATTTCAAAATGGCATGCTGGATCCGGCGAGGGTGGATTATTTGCCAATCGTTTGATAAGAAAAGATGCCCGGAATTTACCCTTTATTCCCGGAAGCACGTTAAAAGGAATCATAAGAGGAAACTGTGAAAAGTTGTCCTCTACGTTAAATTTTCCGCCACCCACAAACCCACATGACAAAAAACTTATTCACAGCGATTCGTTCACCGAACTAAGTAAAGTTGCATCACCCGTAGACGCCATTTTTGGTAATTGCTTTGAGGAAGGGAATCTCTTCTTCCGTGACGCCAGGTTAAACGAAGAACAGTTAAACCTTTTAGATGCTCGTCCTGCGTTGCGTGTTAGTTCTCGCACGAGGATTCATGTTAATCGTTTGTTAGGAACCGCCAAAGAAAAACACCTGTTTAGCTCGGAATATACAGAACCAACGGAATTCACTACCACCATTGACGGGTATCACAACGATTTATGCCAAATTGTTTCAGACGATCCACCTTTCTCGTATTGCATATTAATAGCCGGAATATTATTGATGGATAAAATTTGTAGTGATAAAAGTAGCGGTTCTGGCGCGGTAAATACGAAAGTTAACCTCATTACCTATAACCAAAGAATCGTTAACCAGGATAGAATTTTTGAATATTTAAACTCTGATGATTACAAAGAAATTAAGGGTATATCATGAAATACTACAAAATATCAGCAAAATTACTATCTCCTATAATGATCCAGGAAAACCGGCAGTCAAACACGCCAAAAAGTTTATCGCATATACCGGGAAGCACATTACGCGGAGCGCTGGCAATGAAACATTTACGCTTGGGCGGAAGTCCGAAGGATGATTCTTTTAAAGACTTGTTTTCTTTCGGTTCAATAAATTATCCGAATCTCTATCCCGCTGATGAGCAGGAATCAAATGTTTCTGCAATTTTGCCTTTTACAGCCCTTAGTTGTAAAAATAATTCCGGGTTTAAGCGCACGAATTATGAAGACCAAGTAGGGCATGGCGTCAATGACGATTTAGCAGATAAACTCGCTAAAAGATTGCTGGGGAAATATGTGAGTGCCCATTTCTGTAAAAAGTGCAGACAAGACTTAAGGGTTTTTCCCGGATTTTGGAACAGGTCCATTAACAATCCAGCAAAAGTGGATACCGTTCTTTTGTTCGCCAGACATACCGGCATTGACAGACATACCGGCACGGTGGCGTCTAACATATTTTTTACCAACCAAGTTATTGCCGATTTACAAAAGGTTTCCATTAAAACAAACCAAGGGAAAAATAAGGAATTTTATACTCAACATTTTAATGGTTGCACATATTTATCTGAAGAACAACTTTCGTTATTACAAAACCTTTCCTCTGACTCGCTTTTTATAGGACGAAATAAGAGTAGAGGACTTGGAGAGGTTAAATTGTCTATTCAGGAAACAGAGGAAACATCCTTTGATTTGCCCAAGTGGGATGTTTCTTTCAAACAAAAATACCAAGCCATTACCAAGTCAAACCTACCGGAGGGCATATATTTTTCCATTAACCTGGAATCTCACGCCATTCTTCTTGATAAATTCTTGCGACCCATGTATGACTTCAACCCAGACTTTCCAGAAATTTCACCCGTATTAAAAATCATAAAAATGCAAAAAATCAAAGGGTGGAATAACGCATGGAAACTGGCCAAGTCTGACGATATTGCAATCTCAATGGGAAGCGTATTCTTATTTAAATATGTGGGAAGTGACGTATCAGGTTTAACGGTATATTTAAAAAAATTAAATAAAAGTGGAATCGGCCTAAGAATTGACGAAGGTTTTGGGCAAATATCAGTTTGCAATTCGTTTCATACTGAAATGGAGGATCTATAATGCAGACAAATTTTAATGCCAAAATAATAAATCCCAGGATATCAAAGGAGATAGACATATTTTTGGAAGGGTATTATGGCAAGTCAAAAGAGGCCGCGAAAATGATGGTTGATTGCGAACTTGAGAAGACACAGGCAAGAGGACTTGAAACGTTGACGGCAACAACCTCGCGGTTTTCCGAAATAATCAATTATGTAAAAAGGCAAACCGGTAAAGATACAAAAAATAAATGGATCAGAATAGGCCCTAAACTAATATCACAGTTGGAGGAATTGGAGAAAAAGGCCGAAGAACTTAGCAAGGACGACGCCGATAGTTGTTTAGATATTAAATTGCGATTGGCGAGAGGTTGGGTTAACCAGGTTGTTTGTCACTACTTATACGGGAAGACAATAAAAGAGGATGGAAAGAAACAAAATGGCAATTGATAAATATTTAACTTCCAAGCGTTTTCTCATATTTCAGGACAAAGAGTTAAGGGTATTTGCCTGTAATATGGTTGATTGCTTTCTTGACAAATTTAAACAGGTCAAGGGCAGTCAGTTGAATTCGATACCAGCGATCATCCAGGCTGGTGGATTAAATGAGTTAAAAAAGCTTTGTGATCAACAAAGAAGTAAAAATACCAATGAGAGGAACAAGGCATTTTGGGATTTTTTGCACAGCGTTATCTTTGATGATGCGGATAGCGGCAATTCCCTTCGAAGATGTGTCGTTAAGGAACTCTCAGGCTATAGAGATGCATCTGGGTCGGGTATCTTTGATGATGAGGCAAGCCATTCCGATAAAATCGGCAAAAAAAAGGCAAGAAAAGAGAATAATAGTCTGGTGGATAAGGCGGTAAATGAACTGATCGGGACTTTTTTTGAACATTTTAATTGCCACTATTTTTATAAAGCACTTAAGGAAAGGGGCCGGGAATAATGAAAAATTGCGGGTCTTTTAAAAATAAAATTAAGGCATCTGGAAGGCTGGATTTTGAAACGGCTTTTCACATCGGTTCTGGAAATACTGGAACCCTTGGCACAAAGATGGGAGTATTAAAAGATTTTGACGGCATTCCCGTCTTACCTGGTTCAACATTAAAGGGTATCTTTCGATCAACGGCTGAGAAACTGGCCGAACATTTTGAATTGTGGGCATGTTTTTTTGATTTATCCTTGAGCAATATAAACGATAAATTTTGTATTAGTGATGAAAATTACAGAAACAATGAAAACACAAAGAAAGAATTGGATGAATTGAAAAAAAATAGTGAAGGTGCAGAAAAAAATATGTGGGATTGGATAAATAAAAACACCTGCGACATCTGTAAAATATTTGGATCACCGATGTCTGCATCGCGTATATTTTTCTCTGATGCAAAGTTGGAAGACTGGGCCGGGAACGTTTTAATAAGAGACGGGGTAAGTATCGATAGGGATTCGGAGACTGCTATAGATCAGGCAAAATATGATTATGAAGTTGTGCCCAGAGGAGCAGCATTTTCCTTTGCCATTGAAATACAAAACTATGAAGATAATGAAATTGCGTTAATAGCCGCCGTGATCTCTGAATGGGAAAATGGCCTGCGTATTGGTGGATTTACTTCCAGAGGAATGGGAAAAGCCAAACTTACCTTACAAAAAGTGGAAACACTGGATTATGCAAACCCTGAGCAACTTAAAAATCATTTATTAAATAAAAAAATGGAGCAGGATAATTCTTTTTTTAATAATAAGCTACAATTAGCCTTGATAAAAGGAGGGGCAAGCAATGTTAAAGAAGTTAATTAATAGCGCTCACATTAGTTTTAAAATAGCTCCCTTAGATCCTTTACTCATTAAGTCAGGGCAAGCAACCGTGGGCGGCACGGATATGTCATTTATGCGCACGTATAAATTTGGAGAAAAAGAGTTTCCTTTTATACCGGGAAGTTCCATAAAGGGTATGCTGAGGGCATACGCCGAAAAGATATGCAGAACCCTGGGAGATAATAAAGTACCGGTTTGTCTGCCATATATTGATAGTAAGAAAAACGACTTGACGCCGGACGAGAAAGCACAAGCGGCCTGCGGCCTGAGAGTAAAGGAAAAGGATAAAGAGGGAAACAAAAGCAGAACAATTATTTCGGCAAAAATGTACAACATTTCGTGCCCCGTTTGCCGTCTTTTTGGATCACATAAATATATTGGTAGATTGGCAACGTCTGACGCTTATTTAACGAAGGAGTCTGAAGGCCAACATCGACTTGAGATACGCGATGGTATCGCCATAGACAGGCTAACGGGTGGCACAGCCGGAGGAGCGAAATACGACTTCGAGGTATTAACAAAAGGCGATTTTGAAACGTCCGTAGACATTAGGAACTTCGAGCGTTGGCAACTGGGATTGATCGGGTTGGTTTTTAGAGACATGGAAGATGGTCTTATAAGAATAGGTTTTGGTAAGAGCCGTGGACTTGGAAAGATTAAGGCAGAGATAAAGAATTTTAAAATTATTTCCTATAACATGCCTCTTCGCAAATTATCTGGCATCGTTGCTCATTGCACTGAACAGGAAAAACAGAGCTACGGTTTTTTTACGGAAACAAACGGTGGAGAAGATACGCCATGGCCTGAATGTGAAAAGAAAGGGTTACGGCATGAGTACACAATAACCGAATTATGGAAAAACCTTCTGGAACCAGCAGTCAACGATTTAGTTCAATTTGTAAGAACTGATAAGTGGCCCCAAAAAATAGATGAATTTGTTGCTGAGGTGAATTAATGGAGAAACCAATGCTTTACACCAACGATCTGTTACGGCAGGATTTTATCGAAACAATAAAAAACCAAACATGGCAAACAGCGCCTGTTGTTATTGCATTTACACTGGAGAAGGCGTATTTTCAGGAATTTAAATTTGATGACTGCCTGTTTGAACAAACAACGGAAGGGAGAATATTTTCAGAAGAAGGTGAGATTAAATGGAGAAGACTTGGCGAAAAGTTAAGGGTTGTCTATTTAGGCGTCGGTACTCTTCCGCAAAATCTTATTGATTACACAGCAGACTTGGATGAGTTAAAAGAAAGCTACACTAGTTTTATATTGTGGGGAAGAAGGTATATAAAAGATGGCGTCCTGACGAATGAATGGATAGAACATCAAGTTCCCCATAGATTTACCTATCCAATCGTGAAAAATGATATAAAAGGCAACAGGGTTTGCATCAAGGTAGAAAATTGGTCAAACAACGTCGGTGAAATAAAATTCAGCAGATACCATAGCTTAACGGCAATATCGGAGGAGCAATAATGCCTAAAGAAGAACTATTTTGGAATCCCTATCGGTTGATTCCCGTTGAAAAAGTTCACGACAAAAAACCGCCTCTAAGCCATGAGGTATTTAAAGGGAAAAGTGGGACATTTAAATGTACACTAAAAAATTTAACACCACTGTTCATCGGTAAGAACAGGAATAATGAAAAGAATTTTTTAACGAAGAATGGCAGTCCGGTTATACCAGGAACTTCACTTAAGGGCATGTTTCGTTCCCTGGCAGAGATTGTAGGCAAGGGTTGTTTCTGCGTAGACAACGAGGATGTGCCTGAAGAATATGCAAGGTGTAAGCGTATTAATCAGTTGTGCGCACCTTGTAGAATCTTTGGGATGATGGAGAAAGGAAAAAATGCAAAAGTGCATAAAGGTAATGTCAGTATAGGCGATGGAGATTTGCTTGTGGGGGGAGATACGGTAGAACTCCAGATTTTACTTGCGAATTGCGGAACGAGACATGAACCATTTTACCTATCACAAAATACCGGTGAATTGGACTGGAAATCACGCAAATTGTATTTCCATCAACCCAAAAGGAAAAAGGACGTACTCCTTCTCTCTGATTATTTACGTAAAAGAGCGCTTCCAATTAAGGCACTGCTGCCCGGTCATGTTTTTACTTTTGATATTCAATTTTCAAATTTAAGTCAGGAAGAACTTAACTTGTTAATTTACGTCATTGCGCTGGAAGATAATGTAGAAATCCAACTTGCGGCATTAGAAATAGATACATTACGCGGGCCTTTAAGACATAAAATCGGTCACGGAAAACCACTCGGTTTAGGAAGTTGCGAAATAAGTATAAATGAAATTACCTTTGTTGATACTTCATCAAACCGATTCAAGTCGCTTGCAATAAAAGAAAATCAGGTGTTAAAAAATGAAGAGCTAAAAAAAGAGATTGAGCAACGCACGAAAAAATACAGAGATGACCAATCCTTAACAATGAGGCAATTCAGAAAGATGATGATCTGGGATGAAAACGATCCTAGAGATTTTCGTTACCCCGACCACGAATGGTTTAAAAAGAATTCACAAAGAGAGTTGAAGGTGATTTAAGGCATACCTGAAAATACTTTTGGGTTCTGTTTTGGTTGTGGTACAAAATTTAATGGATTAATAATAAACCACATAAAAACAGACAGGCAGAGAAAGCAATCAAGAAGATTGACTGAAGATGGAACACCACTTGGGTGGAGTGAGATTAAGGCGGAGTGATCAATAAATTGCAGTAATATTCTTTTATAAAGGGACAAACAAACATGAATTTTAATAATTTAACCGCAGCGTTTGACGTGTATACTATAATCTGGATTTTAATATCCAATGCGATCCTGTATTTCTGTTTTTTCAAGTTTTTCTTTCTCAAGGAAAGAAGATTGTTTAAAAACAGAAAAAGACCCATAATGATCTTTAAATCACAAGATCAGAGTATGGAGCTCGAAACAAAACTTTTAAGAGATAGCAAGTTTTTTAATGTTCCAGAAGACCCTACCGACAACCCCAGAAATACGGATCGCATAAAAAATCACGGTCTAATTATTGTTGGATATTCAAAAGGAATGGATGGATTTCAAAATATATTATCAGCTGCAAAAAGCAAACAAATACCAATTATAATATACGCGGCTCCTAAAGCAATTGATGAAAAGGATTTAGAAGAAATATGCAAATACTCTTATAATTCAATGTGTAATACACCCTTAAGACTTGTTAATGATGTTTTTACAATCTTATCGACATTTCCACATGGGAAAAAATAACTTTATCGGACAACAGCGGAGTGTGGGATAAAGGGAGAAATAAAAGAAAATAAAGCCATTAGTAATTACCTTCTCACCTTCACTTTATCTTTATCTCCATTCGGGCCGACCTGATGAATAAGGGATTGCGACTCTTTCGGATAAATAACGTAAAATTTGTCGGCCGGTTGAATGTGTGAATCATTGACCTGATGTAGAAGGGATTGCGACGTTTTAAGCCAGTTTTCGTGGACGAACATAATGCTTTGCGTGGGAATCATTGACCTGATGAATAAGGGATTGATCGCAGGGAACAGAGACCAGTGGCCAGATGACAGGGGAAATTTAGGCATTCGATTTTCTGAAATCTGGAAACTGGCATCTGGTATCTGAGAATGGCCTGATGAATAAGGGATTGCGACGACGGAAGACTGATACCGCCTGCAGTTCCGCTTTTTTGATGTGTGAATAATTGACCTGATGAATAAGGGATTGCGACGCAATGCGCCAAGCACGGTCCTTTTCTCTGTGAACGGTTTACCTGGTCGGGTGGGAATCATTGACCTGATGTAGAAGGGATTGCGACTTCTTCTTCTCCAAACTCCTGTAGAATCATGATTGCGTGGGAATCATTGACCTGATGAATAAGGGATTGCGACACTTTATGAAAACAAAAACAGATATTATCAATGCAACAATAACGTGGGAATCATTGACCTGATGAATAAGGGATTGCGACTTAAAATAAGGATTGAAAGCTTAAATTTAACAGGAGGTTTACCATGAAGGCTAAAACAATATTTGAAGAAGAGATTTTAAAGGAAATGCAGGACATTTTGAAAGGATTGAAGGTTTAAAGGTAGAGAACTGGTTAAACAAGAATCCTTAAATAAATATTATCAATTCTGCAATCAAATGTAGTTTTGAAGCAATAAGAATAAGATTAAATTTTAACTTCTGAAAACCATCTTCTAATGTAGTCAAATTGTAGTCAACTTCAGCGTAATCCAAAGTAAACTAGCGGAATTGGCAGAATTTAAAATATGTAGTAACCTATTGATGTATAAGTAATTGCGGTCATAACAGACACAGGTTCAGTCAGTTATGAAAAATGTTAAAAATACCCATTTTACGAATGGCATTCAAAAGGTCAGGGGTCGAATCCCCTCAGCTCCACCAATAAATACAAGGGTTTCGCACTCTATTAACTGCCTTCCTTTAATTGTCTTAATTTCCTTGTGTCCCAAAATTCCTTATTTTTATTGACTCTATAAAAATATTTTGCTATAGAGTTAGCAGCATGTTTCTTTATTCATCCAGTCATACCTTTTCAAGAAAAGGAGGAAGACCATGGTAAGATATATCCTGTCCTTTCTTGCAGCATTGGCAATAGTACCTATTGCCGGTGCAGTTATCGCAGACAATAAAGGTACACCGCCAACCTTTGTCTGGGAAAAAACCCTCGATGATGCACTTGCCAAGTCAAAGGCGGCGGGAAAGCCCGTTATGCTGGATTTCTTCATACCCACCTGAACAGGCTGCAAAACCCTGGGTACCGTGACGTACCCTAATGCTACCGTAGCCGATTACATAAGCAAAAATTTCATCCCCCTGCAAATCAACGTACAAACCAATTCAGAAATTGTTAGCAAATGTCGGGTATTCTGGACGCCGACTATCCTTGTTCTCGATTCCAACGGTACTGAATATTATCGCTTTAATGGTTTTCTACCACCTGATGAATTCCTTCCACAACTGGAATTCGGATTGGGTATGATGGCGTTGGAAAAGCAGGATTATAAGATTGCAAGCATTCAACTGAAATCGGTAGTTGAAAAATATCCCAAAAGCAATATCGCTCCGGAGGCACAGTATTGGGTTGGTGTCTCGGAATACAAGGCGGCACATAACGTAGAGGTATTGCTTAGTGCATGGAAGAAGCTCAGGAAAGAGTACCCCAACAGCATATGGGCGTTAAAAGTGTCCTTTGTAAAGGATTGATTTTTGTTTGGTGTTTACCTCTTCTGATTTAGAGAACAAGGAGAACTGTTATGGAACCCGTTATTGTATGGGAAAAAACCGTTGAAGATGCGATTGCTAAGGCAAAAGCGTCGGGGAAGCCCGTCCTCGTGGATTTTTACCTGATCGCCTGAACAAGCTGTGAATCCATGGATACCGTGACGTATCCTAATCAGGGGGTGGTTGACTACATCGGCAAAAATTTTATTCCTGTAAGATTTAACGCACAAACAAACCCGGAGGTTAAGAGTAAATACCGGATATTATGGGCGCCAACGATCATTATTTTGGATTCCACCGGAACAGAGTATTATCGTTTCAATGGTTTTCTTCCCCACGACGAATTCATCCCGCAACTGGAATTTGGTTTAGGCAAGATGGCCCTGGAAAAACAGGACATTACAACCGCCCACGCACAGATGAGGTTGGTGGTAGAGAAATATCCAAAGAGCGATATTGCCCCTGAGGCGCAGTATTGGGCCGGTGTTATCGCATACCAGTTAACGCATGATGTGATTGACGAGGTAGCCGAGTGGAAAAAGATAATCGAGCGTTATCCCGGCAGTATTTGGGCAAAGAAGGTTTCCTGCGCTGTGGTTTGTATAAAAGAATAAAGGTAAAGCAGAACTCAGCCAAATTTTATTGAAATTCCTGGCCAGAACGAGTCGGAAAAAACCGTAGTGGCAAGGCGCGCCTTGTCACTACTTAAAATATTTTTGCTGAAAATGTCAAAATATTTTTTGTAAGAGACTAGATTTTAGACTAAAAGGTATTGGGATATCCCTTCTTTAAAACCAATGGGTGTGATATCAAAGTGTTTAAAAAAAGGCTTCTCGTCACAAACATTCCCTTCCAGAAGCATCGTAATTTGATCCTTCGTAATGGGGAAGGATGACATCCAGTCTAACATCTCTGCCATGGTACTCATGATGAATACAGGGATGTGAATCTTGTAAGGCGGTGCGCAGATGACCTCGCCAATAGTATCAATGATTTGATTGAATTCAATCCTTTCCGGCCCTCCGACATCAAAAGTTTTTCCGACGGCATCTTTTCGTTCAATCGATTTTGTAAAGCCCATTGAGACGTTTTCCACTGCCACAGGCTGCATCTGATACCTTCCATTACCCACAATCGGCACAAATTGCTGTGTCTTGAGCATATTGGCAAACAGATTGACAAATTTATCTCCCGGCCCAAATATAATTGACGGACGAAAGATCGTGTAATCAAGACCGCTTGTCCTTACGCATTCTTCTGCACGATACTTGGTTTGCTGGTATTGGGTCTTGCCATCAGGTCGCGCCCCTAACGCACTCATCTGTATGAACCGCATTACCCTCTGCGACCGGGCTGCCCTGACGAGATTTGCAGTCCCCTCGTAATGCAGCTTCTCAAAGGTGATTCCCTTTCCGGGAAACTCCCTGATAATGCCAACGAGGTTAATTACGGCGTCACATCCTTCTAGTTTACCTTCTAAACTACTTGCATCAGTAACATCGCCGTGTACGATTTCAATATCTTTGTAAGGTGAAATCTTTTGTTCGGAACCAATTCGGACGAGACATCTGACCTGATAATTATTTTCGAGTAAATCCCGGAGTATATGTTTTCCAACGAAGCCCGTACTGCCTGTCAAAAAAATCTTCATGGCCTATTACCTCCTCTATCTAAATTTATTCGTTGGAAACCCACCCCTAACCCCTCCCGAGAGGGGAATTGTGTAGTCCCCCTCCTGTGAGGGGACTATAGGGGTGGGTTTCCTTATCATGATGTATAGGAATTTCAAAGTTTTTAGTTAAGCAATTAACAAACACCCCCCTACCCCTCTCAAGAGGGGAATTTGAAGAGTCCCCTCTTGGGAGGAGATTTAAGGGGTGGGTAAAAAAGTCGTTGGGTTTTTGTCTTTTACAACCAAACCTAATTTGTGGAATTGTTCATGCCACCCTGAAACCCGCCTCCCTGTGCGGGTGGTCTATCCCCCGTCATTGGCCAACCACGCCTGTCCTAGACGTGATCGGGGAAAGTATCGGCGCTACATTTTTGCCAAAAACTGGCTTATTTCTTGAAAAACAACTTCTTTCTTATTCTTAATACATCGTGCATCCGGAAGCGACTGGAGAAAAATTTGGCCGTACCTCTTGGTTGCCACCCGACTGTCGAAGATAATCACTACGCCCCTGTCGTCACGGCTGCGAATGAGCCTTCCAAAGCCCTGTTTGAATTTTATCACAGCCATAGGAACTGAATAATTATAAAAGGCATCGCCACCAGCCCTCTCAATAGCCTCAGTCCGCGCTTCTATTATAGGTTCTGTGGGCACTTTGAATGGTAACCGGGTCAGAATAACACATTCCAGTGCGTCCCCCTTGACGTCAATCCCTTCCCAGAAACTATCCGTAGCAAAGAGAACGGAAGTCTTATCCTTCTTGAATGTCTCAAGGAGATTATGGCGATTATCCATGCCCTGCTTTAAGCAGGTATAACCCAGTTTTGCTATTTGTGGTTCTAACTTTTTATAAAGATTATCAAGAAGGTTGTAAGACGTGAAAAGAATCAATGCCCGGCCTTCCGAAATTTCAACAGTCTTTAGAATGTTCTCCTCAAGGGCCGAAACATAGCCAAGTTCGTTAGGTTCGGAAATATCTGTGGGAATGCCAATAATGACCTGCTTTTTAAAATCAAACGGAGAATCCAGGATTAGTTCGGTCAGGCGGCCATCGGGAAGTTGATGCAAGCCGATATCATCTTTGAGAAATTTAAAGTTCTTGTTGATTGCCAAAGTAGCCGAAGTCAATATTATCGTATTATAATTGTCGTATAGACACGTCTTCAAGTCTTCTGAAACAGAAAGAGGCGCTGCGCAAAATCTCACAACAGGATTCTCTCTATACCTTTTAACCTCCATCCACTTACACGATCCTTCATCAGTGGTAACAAAAGATGCGAGGTCATTTGATGCCAGTTTTAAACGCAATTTACATGACATAATGTCTATCAATATTGAGGACAGCATGTCCTGCGAGTTCTTAGATAACTCCCCGATTTCATCTACCAATGATTTTAAGAGCGATACGAATTTCAGAATGGCCACGCTTAATGCCTTGAGATGAATCTCTATAACATTCTGCCACAGGTCAGTAGACATGAAGCTGGAAGTGACGCGCAATTTTATTTCTTCGTCCTTGTTTTTCTGTAATCCTTCACTAATAGCGTAATTACCGGCGGTATTGGAAATATCATCGAAAAATTCCTGGACGGTATCATAAAGACGCTGTCTTGCATCCAGAATTTCCTTATTAATTATATCGGTGATCTTCGTTGCGACAGACTTATCGTGAGGAGAGCTCACGTCTTTGAGTTTATTCTTGAGATACGGCAAAAGGCCTTTTTTACTATCCTTTAGATTGATCAGCCTTCCCAATAGTTTTATTATCCTCAATTTTGAAATTGAGTAGCCCATATTTGCCGTTGCTACGGCCTCAAGGCGGTGCGCCTCGTCAATGATAATTTTCCTGAAAGGCGGCAGGATGGCTACCGCCTCGGAACCCTTCATTTCCTTGCGCACAACTAAATCGGCCATCAGGAGATAATGATTTACCACCAGCACATCGGCGCTGGCCGCATTTCGACGTGCAATATAAAAGAAGCAGTCGTCATAAAACCGGCATTTCAATCGTGTACACTGATCGGCCTCTGACTGTATGGCCTCCCAGGCATCATCCTGTGGCACGAAATTCAGGTCTGCCTTGCTCCCGTCACGTGTCTTTACAGCCCACTCCAGCAGATCGTTTAGTTGCTTTCTGTCCTTGTCCTCAATCAACATGCCGCCCTCGGTGCGTAAATTATAAACTTTCCTGAGGCATATATAGTTATTTCTGCCTTTTACCAGTACGCTCTTAAAATTCAGGCCGCAGCATTTCTTCAGAATAGGAATATCCTTTTCAATTAATTGTTCCTGAAGGTTTATCGTATGAGTGGAAACTACTACCCGTTCCTGGTTCTTTATGCTCCAGAATACGGCGGGGACAAGGTATGCCAGGGATTTTCCTGTACCTGTTCCCGCCTCAATTACGGAGATCTTGTTTTCATTAAAGGCATTGACTACCGACTTCAGCATCTCAACCTGAGGTTTTCGAAATTCATACTGGGGCAGGTGTGTTGCGAAACTTCCACCGGATAAAAAATGTGCAGAAATCTCTTCGAAGTTCAGTCCCTCGTACGTGCGCTTTTTCTGCACCTTTACGACGGGGTATAAATACTCTGCATTGTTGTCTACAATGTAGCATCCAACCCCCAGAGAGCCCATATATGACGCTATTTCAAGGTCTGCATCGGATGGCTCAAGGATACCGTCGGGGTGATTGTGGATAATAACGTCGCCATATTTTGCCTCTTTGATAATGGCAGGCACAGCGTTTTTATTCCCCATGGCATAAACATCGACATCCGCTACCTGGTAATCGTCATTAAGTCTGCCCACAAAGAATACCTCGTTTCCTCCTGTCCTGCTGATAGCGTCACGGATGGAGGATATAGCCTCAGGCATGATGAAATCTTTGACTGGCCATTTTAACGTTTTCATGATTTAAGTATAAGACAAAAGGCGTAGATTATACAATGAAAAACAGATTTAAAGAATAGTGTCAAAAATCGCATTCTAAACCAAAAATATTAAGTTGAAATAAGACCTCTGTATATGTAGTATAGCTGAGAAAATATATCCGTAAAAAATATATTTATCGAACAAACATGGTTGATATTAAAGACAAAATTCAAAAGAAATCCTAAGAGGAGGTAACGGCATTGCCCAAAAAGAATGATAGCTCAAATAGTGGTACACCAATAAAAATAGAAAAGAACCGTCTGGTAGTTCCAAACGACCCGATTATCCCATTTATCAAGGGTGACGGCACCGGTCCGGACATCTGGAATGCATCTGTCCGTGTCTTTGATGCTGCGTTAAGTAAGGCTTATAAAAATAAAAAGCGTATTTATTGGAAGGAAATATTTGCTGGTGAACATGCCTTTAATGAGTACGGTGAATGGCTTCCTAGAGATACCCTCGATGCCATTAAGAAATATAAAGTGGCTATCAAGGGGCCACTTACAACGCCTGTCGGCGGCGGTATCAGGAGTCTTAACGTAACCCTCAGACAGGAGCTTGATTTGTATGCCTGCGTCCGGCCTGTGCGTTATTTTGACGGCGTGCCCAGTCCCGTAAAATCACCTGAAAAGTTGCATGTTGTCATTTTCCGGGAAAATACTGAGGACGTGTATGCAGGGATTGAATACAAGAAAAGCTCTCCGGAGGCAAAGAAACTCATCGCATTTATAGAGAAAGAACTTGGGAAAAAGGTGCGAAAGGATTCGGGTATTGGTATTAAACCAATGAGCGTATTTGGCTCGAAAAGACTGGTAAGACGCGCCATACAGTACGCCATTGATAAAGGGAAAAAGAGTGTGACCCTCATGCACAAGGGAAATATTATGAAATTTACCGAGGGCGCATTTCGTGAGTGGGGATACGAGGTGGCAAAAGAAGAATTTTCTAAATTCACAGTAACAGAAGAAGATGTCCAGAAAAAGCACAATGGCGTCGTTCCAAAAGGAAAGATCGTTGTAAAGGACAGGATTGCCGATGCCATGTTCCAGCAGGTACTCCTGAGACCTGAGGAGTATGAGGTAATTGCCACGCCAAATCTCAATGGCGATTATATCTCCGATGCCTGTGCAGCCCAGGTGGGCGGTCTGGGTATGGCTCCCGGTGCAAATATTGGCGATAAGGCAGCCGTCTTTGAAGCCACCCACGGCACTGCCCCAAAATATGCGGGAAAGGATGTGGTGAATCCTGGTTCTGTCATCTTGTCGGGAGTCATGATGCTTGAACATCTGGGATGGGATGAGGCAGCAAGCATGATTGTGAAGGCATTGGAAAAAACCATTCAAAGGAAGACAGTGACCTATGACCTAGAACGGCAGATGAAAGGCGCTAAATTAGTGAAATGCTCGGAATTTGCCGATGAAATTGTCAAAAATATGGAGAGATGATTATTTAGTCGTGAATAGGTATGAAATAGGAAGAAGAGATTATAGTTTAAATGCAGGGGGGTAAAAGATGGTTCACGAAAGGCAAGAAAATCTTCAGCATACAATTAAGGCATTTATCAGGAAAGGCGAAGAATACTACGAAGCAGAGTGCCTTGAGATCGCGGTTGTAACTCAGGGGAAAACCCTGGATGAAACAATTGTAATCAAAAGGAGGCAGTTGCGTTACATTTGGAGAATGAGGATTTATCTGAGTTAGGTTTAGCGCCTAATCCAACTTTATTAGTAACTATGGAGCTGGAAGCTATAGCTCATGTCGCCTAAATTGAAAAGGCTTTCTGGAAAAGAAGTTATTTCAATTCTCAATAAATTTGGGTTTGCCTATTTTACTCAAAGGGGCAGAATGTCTACTTGAACTAGAAATTTTATTAAAAAGAGAAATAGCCTAAATAATTATAAAGAAGTGCAAATAAAAGAGTTGTTGAAGGAGGATACAAAATGTCGGTTAAAGAAATGATAAAGAAAGAAATTGATAAACTTCCGGAAAATCTTCTTCCAGAGGTCTTTGATTTCATCCAGTTTTTAGAGAACAAAAGAGAAAGAAGCATGATTGCAAAAACCTCTCAGGTTTTATCCATTACGTCATTCAAAAAAATATGGGACAACGAAGAGGACGCAATTTATGACAGTCTATAAGAGAGGAGATGTCGTTCTTGTCCCTTTTCCATTCAGCAATCAAACTACCACAAAGAAACGTCCGGCGGTAATTATAAGTTCTGATGTTTATAACAATAACTCCTCTGACATTGTTATTATGGCAATTACGGGAAAAACAGATAAAACTTTTACCATAGGAGAATGTTTGATAGAAGATTGGCGGGAAGCTGGTTTGTTAAAGTCTTCTTCTATCAAACCGGCTATATCAACTATTGAACAAACTCTGATTTTGAAAAAACTAGGTAACCTTTCTCATAAAGACCTCATTTTAATGGAAAATACACTAAAGAAATTTTTAGATTTGAAATAAAGAAAAAACAACAATAGGGTAAAAATAAGTCAAAAGCGATTGGATTACCGCTTGCGGGGAATGACAAATAATGGAGAAAATTTAGTTTTTGTTGTTGATTTTACGGAGGTTTTACTGTGGCGAGAAAAAAGATAACAGTTGTTGGCGCCGGAAACGTGGGCGCTACTACGGCGCAGCGACTGGTTGAAAAAGAGATAGGAGATGTGGTGCTGGTGGATATTGTGCAGGACATGCCGCAGGGGAAGGCATTGGATATTTTAGAGTCCGGACCTGTCTATGGCTATGATTCGAAAATTATCGGCACGAACGGATACGAAGAAACAAAGGATTCTGATATCGTAGTTGTCACCTCCGGTGTACCAAGAAAACCAGGAATGAGCAGGGACGACCTGCTCAAAATCAATGCGGGTATCGTTAAAGGTGTGGTAGAAAATGTTGTAAAGTTCTCACCAAATGCCATTCTTATTATTGTGTCGAATCCACTGGATGCCATGACTTATGTAGCGCACAAGGTGAGCCGGTTTCCTAAACATCGCATCATGGGTATGGCAGGGGTACTGGACGCAGCTCGCTTTAGTACCTTTATTGCGATGGAACTCAACGTGTCTGTTGAAAATATCCATGCCTTTGTGCTCGGCGGACACGGAGATACTATGGTTCCTTCCTCGCGATATACGACCGTTGCAGGGGTATCTGTAGAGGAATTAATTCCCAAAGCAAGACTGGAA
Source organism: Planctomycetota bacterium (assembly GCA_016188675.1). Classification (GTDB taxonomy): domain Bacteria; phylum Planctomycetota; class Brocadiia; order Brocadiales; family Brocadiaceae; genus Wunengus. The sequence goes on along the minus strand of JACPHJ010000045.1, from coordinate 17,233 downwards.
GCCATTGTAAAACGCACGAGGGATGGCGGGGCGGAGATTGTCAATCTGCTCAAGACAGGCAGTGCCTACTATGCCCCATCGGCTGCTGTCGTTGAGATGGTTGAGGCAATATTAAAAGACAAAAAGAAGATATTGCCGTGCGCTGCTTTGTGTGAGGGAGAATACAGCATCAACGGACTCTTCGCAGGCGTGCTGGTAAAACTCGGCGCAAAGGGTGTTGAACAGATATTTGAAATCAAACTCAACGCAGAAGAATCGGCTGCCTTAAAACGCTCTGCCGAGGCTGTGAAAACCCTGTGTGAACAAGTGGATAAATTATTATAAAAAGCTCAAAGATAAAAGCTCAAAGAGAAAATGGAAGAGCCACAGTCAAACTGACAACTGGCAACCGTTAACTGACTACTGAAAACTGAAAAATGAATCTGATTAAGGCGCAAAAACGACTACTCGAAATTCTTCTTAAAAAATCCTTCAAATACAGCGAAGAACCTATCTTCAAACTGGTATCGGGAAGGATGAGCAACTATTACATTAATTGCAAGATGACAACATTAGACCCCGAGTCCATGCTGTTGATTGGTCACCTTTTTTACAACAAGGTCAAACCGCTTCATGTCAATGCCATTGGAGGACTGACCCTGGGCGCGGACCCCATTGCCTTCGCTACGGCCATGGTGAGCGGCATGCAGGACGATGCCATCAACGCCTTTGTGGTGCGAAAAAAGGCAAAGGAACATGGATTGATGAAGTGGATTGAAGGCAACGTAAACGAAGGTGACAAGGTGGTAATTGTTGACGACGTGGTGACCACAGGCCAATCCACGATAGAAGCCATAGATCGTGCCAGGGAGTCCAATCTGAATGTAATTAAAGCGATTGCGCTGGTGGACAGACAGGAAGGTGGACGAGAAAATATCGAGAAAAGAGACATCCTTTTTGAGTCTATTTACACGAGAGATGATTTAATGAGTCTTTATAAAAAGGTGTAATAATCACCGCAAAGGCGCAGAGACACAACCCCCTTGCCCCCCTTTTTTAAGGGGGATTTCAATTAAGTCCCCCTTAACCAGGGGGATTTAGGGGGTTGTTATGTGACATAGACATCTTCGGCGGATTTTACTGCAACATATACTATGAACATAGAAAAGCGTGGTTTCTGGTCGTGGTTTTTGCAAAGGATTACCGCCCTGTTGCTGGTAATGGGGATGTCTGTCCACTTCTTCACCTTCCACTTCAGTCCCACCCGGTACGCCTCCCGCTATTACGATGAAATTATCAACAGGTTTTGCTCTCCCGGATGGATTGCCTTTCATTGCTGCCTCCTTGCCCTGGTTGTTTTTCACGGACTTAACGGGCTTTGGGGCATATTCATAGATTTTAACATGAGCAAAAGGGCACACTACATTATCAAACAAGTATTATGGTTTTTGGGAGTTATTTTATTTGGCACTGGAAGTTACGTCCTTATCTGGTTTGCAATAAAAAATGGCGGCGTTTAGTAAAAAATTAAAAGAAGGTTTTAAAGATATCGTAAAAAACAGAAATCCAGGCATGTTGTCATTCTGGATACACAGGATTACCGGTGTGGCAGTTACCGTATTTTTATTTTTACATATTTTTACCCTGAGTTCTGTCTTTCGCGGCAAAGACGCCTATGATTATGCGATCAGTAAGTTTGATACTAAGAGCGGATACATCTTTCAATATGTTTTACTCCTTGTTGTTGCTATACACCTGCTGAACGGGATACGGATTACAATCGCGGACTTCTGGTGTCTTACGCGCATACAAAAGAGGTTGTTGTGGATATCGCTCCTGGTCTTTCTTTTAATCGCCGCGGTTGGTGTTAAAACGGTGCTTTTGTAGTATCAAAATATAAGACAATTCACATCATTTCCCAATTATGCTATCTATAATAAGCATAATCGGGAAACAAGGAGTATCTCATTGGAATACAAAGAGTTACTAATTCCTTATAACCCATGGTGGGAAAATCTCGAAAAGGCATTTGAACGTCTACCTTCATTTCATCGCCCAATTTTCGATGAAATTTATAAGGGTTTGAAAGAAACCCCGCAAATAATTTCCATCACAGGGCCAAGGAGAGTAGGGAAAAGCACGATTATTAAACAAATTGTAAAGAAACTCATCGGTGAAGGTGTAAAACCCGATAAAATTATTTACTACTCAATGGATGACCCAGCATTGTTTCGTTCTGAGGTTAAGCATGATAAATTTTTTGATTCGTTGATGGATGAGGCACGAAAAAAGGCAGACACCCACCAAATGTATATCTTTTTAGATGAGGTTCAACGGTTTGAACGGTGGGAACTTTTTCTAAAGAAATACTATGACCTTCATTATCCGGTAAGATTTGCAATTTCAGGTTCGGCATCATCTCCTATCTTTAAGAAGAGCAGGGAGAGTCTTATAGGACGTATAAAGGATTTTCATATTTTGCCTTTTTCATTCAGAGAATTTCTCCTTTTTCATAATTGTGAAAATACCTTATTGATAAACCAATTGAATGAAATCTATAAAACTGGCAAAGCTGTAATGGGAATGTTGACAAAACATCCTGAATATGCAGATTTGCAGGGAGTTAGTATACCTCCGATTCCTTTAGAAATAAGGCAAAATGTCGAAGAAAATCTTGAGAGGTTCCTGATAGAGGGAGGATTTCCCGAAGTCTGGACACTACCAGATTGGGAAACAAAGCAATCATACCTTTTTGACAATCAGGTTGAAAAGGTAATTTTAGAAGACCTCGTGTTGGCCGTGGAACTCAGGAAGCCCGAGATGTTGAAGAGATTTTATATTTCCATGTTGGAAAATCCCGGACGTGAAATAAATTTTCAGCAAATATCCAAAACTTTGGGAATTAACAGGGCAAGTATTGAGAAGTATTTTCCCCTTCTCGAAATGACAGACTTGATACGCCATGTTGAAAAATTTACTAAAAGTCAAATAAAGGTAAGAAAGGGCAATGTTAAATGTTATCTTGTTGATCTTGCGCTGAGAAATGCAATTTTGCGGATTCAGGAAAGTCTTTTAAAAGACACCCAAGTGCTCGGTCTTTACGCCGAAAATCTTGTTTTTAATGCGCTTAAGAAATGGGAAGGTACTGTTAATATCAATTATCTGAGAGAAAAGGATTCTGAGGTAGATTTTATTGTCTATCTCGGAGCCTCCAATTATATGCCTATTGAAGTAAAATATAAAGAGCAAGTTCAAGATATCGAATTAAGGACAATCAAGAATTTTTGCAAGCGTATTAAATGCTCTACAGGAATTGTTGTCACCAAGAAATGGGATGCCTTTGGGAAGAAGGAAGACCTTATTTACATGCCGCTTCCTCATTTCTTGTTACTGTTTGATTAGATGAAAAAAAGTTATATAAGGAAATTTTATGATTTACCATGATGCCATTGTGGTGGGTGGAGGTCTGGCAGGTCTCAGGGCTGCCATTGAGCTCAATCGCCATAATGTCAAGGTTGCCGTCATCTCAAAGGTACACCCCATCCGGTCGCATTCCGTCGCCGCACAGGGAGGAATCAACGCACCGCTGGGGAATCACCCTCGCGGTGTTTACGATACCTGTGAAAAACACGCCTTCGATACGGTGAAGGGGAGCGATTACCTGGCAGACCAGGATGCCGTTATCCGTATGACCAAAGAGGCGGCCGAACGCATTTACGAGATGGAGCACTGGGGATGTCCCTTCAGCCGAACCAGCGAAGGAAAAATTGCCCAAAGGCCCTTTGGCGGCGCAGGTTTCCCGCGTACCTGTTATGCCGCTGATAAGACGGGACATGCCCTCTTGCACACCCTCTATCAGCAAACCATCAGATTCAAACAGTCGGCTGAACGGAACGAGATCGTAATCTATGAAGAATGGCTGGTAACAGACCTTGTAGTTGAAGAGGGGGTTTGTGTTGGTGTGATTGCGTTGGATATTGTGAGCGGAAGACTGGAGGCATTTCAGGCTGGGGCAGTAATCTTTGCGACCGGGGGAGCCGGCCGTATGTACGGAAGCAGCACCAATGCCCTGATTAATACGGGCATGGGTATGGCCGTGCCCTATTGGGCTGGTGTGGCGTTAAAGGATATGGAATTTATCCAGTTTCATCCTACTACCCTTTTAGGGAAAAACATACTGATTACCGAAGGATGCCGCGGCGAGGGCGGTTTCTTATTAAATAACAAGGGGGAACGATTTCTGGCGAAATACAACGATTCTCAAAAAGATATGGAAGTTGCACCCAGAGATATTATTGCAAGGAATATTAAGCGCGAGATCATGGCTGGCGGAGGTTTTGACAATAGCTATGTACACCTTGATTTGAGGCATCTTGGGGAAGAAAAGATCGTTCAGAGGTTGCCCGGCATACGGGATATTTGTATGGAATTTGCTGGGGTGGACCCTGTCACGGCGCCGATTCCTATTCAGCCGGGACAGCATTACACCATGGGCGGAATTGATTGTAACACGGAATGCGAAACGGCTGCGAAAGGATTGTATGCGGCCGGTGAAGCTGCTTGTGTGAGTGTACATGGGGCAAATAGACTCGGTGGGAATTCATTACTGGATACTATCGTCTTCGGTGCCATTGCAGGCGGTAATGCTGCTAAATATGTACAAAGTTTGGGAAGCAGGAAAGGCGAAGGTGTCATCAGTGATGCCTTAAAGCATGCAGAACAAAGGATAGAGGGGTTATGTAAATCTGAGGGAAAGGAGATACCTGCCGATATCAAGGCGTCCCTCAATAAGGTTATGGACAATAAGGTAGGTATTTTCCGCGAGGCTTCTACACTGCAAGAAGCGCTTGATGAGGTCAGAGACTTGCAGGGACGATACAAACGCATTAAGTTGAATTATCACGGGAAACGGGCCAATCTCAGTCTTGTATGGACACTGGAACTCAAAGGCGACCTGGATGTTGCTGAGGCGGTTATTGCCGGCGCTCTGGCGCGTGAAGAGAGCCGAGGATCTCATTTCCGCACCGATTTTCCCAAAAGAGACGATGCAGGCTGGCTGAAACACACAATAGCTTATTTTACTCCGGAAGGTGCAAGATTAGATTGCAAACCCGTGAACATCGGCCCGTTTGAACCGAAGGAAAGAAAGTATTAGTATTAAATTTGGTTACAATTTAGCCCTTTGAAAAATCCATACATTTACGGGGAATCTCAACAAAAAAAGTTCGTAGCGCGGGCGGTTTATCCCCCGCACAATGCCGATCACAAGGGATCGGTGCTACCTTTTTCAAAGGGCTAAATTGTTACCAAAATTTGTATCAGTTAAGTTGTTTGACCACCACCAAATTTCTCCCTCCCTTGATGGGAGGGACTAAGGGAGGGTGTTGTATTTTCATGATACCTTTTCAACACTGTCCCTGTGATGAAAGATGCGGTAGAGTACGGGGAGGACAAATAATGTGAGAACGGTTGATGAGAGAATCCCTCCAATTACCACCGTAGCAAGCGGGCGCTGCACTTCCGCTCCGGTTCCGGTAGCAAGGGCCATTGGAAGAAACCCCAGAGATGCAACGAGTGCAGTCATGAGTACCGGACGCAGGCGCGTAATGGCTCCCTGAATGACAGACCCGTCAAGGGGATTGCCTTCCTTACGCAATGTATTGATGAACGAGACCATGACAAGTCCGTTTAATACTGCCACACCGGAGAGTGCAATAAATCCGACACCTGCCGATATTGACAGCGGAATGCCGCGAAGCCAGAGTGAAATGATCCCTCCTGTAAGAGCGAGAGGGACGCCGGTAAAGACCAGAACAGCGTCTTTTGCCGATCCAAAGGTGGTAAATAATAAAAGAAAGATCAGTAAAAGGGTTATTGGGGCAACAATTTGTAAGCGTTTTCTGGCAGAAATCATCTGCTCAAACTGTCCTCCCCAGGACATCCAGTAGTTAGCCGGGATGATAACTTCCCCCTCAATTTTTCTTTCTGCCTCCTTAACAAATGAACCTATGTCGCGGCCCCGCACGTTTGCCGTTACAACAACACGGCGCTTGCCATTTTCCCTGCTGATTTGATTGGGACCTGGTTTGATATTAAATTCTGCGATAGAGCCTAGCGTTATATAACCGGCTCGGTTGCGCTCCCCTAAATAGGCCGCTGGTAATAGTCCTGTATTCAAATTGCCCCCAACATTCGGCAGCGGAATCGGCAATCTCTTGAGCGCTTCTATATTACTGCGTATATCCTCTGGTAACCGTACCAGGAGTTCGAACCGGCGGTCGCCTTCAATGACTTTGCCCGCGCTTTTTCCTCCAATCGCAATTTCAACGATATCCTGCACATCTGAAATATTAAGGCCATACCGGGCCATTTCTTTGCGGTTCATCTGGATCGTCAACACCGGCAGGCCCGTTACCTGCTCTACTTTGACGTCCGATGCCCCCTGGATTTTTTCAAGAATCTTGGATATTTTCTCCCCGCTTTCAAGCAGGACTTCCATGTCGTCGCCAAATACCTTTACTGCCAGATCACTGCGCACCCCGGCAATAAGTTCATTAAAACGCATCTGAATAGGCTGGGTAAATTCATAATTATTTCCAGGAATCTTTTTTAGACTTTCCTCAAGTTCATGTATTAAATCCTCTTTTGGCTTGTGAGGGTCTGGCCAACCGGAGCGCGGCTTTAGCATTACAAAGGTATCCGCCACGCTTGGCGGCATGGGATCAGTTGCAATCTCAGCGGTTCCTAATTTGGAAAAGACGTTATCCACTTCAGGGAATTCTTTTATCTCCTTCTCCAGGACGTGCTGCATCTCCACTGCCTGTGACAAGCTTGTACCGGGGATGCGCAGGGCGTGTATCAGGATGTCTCCCTCATCTAAACTCGGTAAAAATTCACTTCCCATGCGTGTTGCTAAAAGTCCGCTGAGGATAACAAGCACGCCTGCCGTCGTGACAACAAATGCCCGGTTACCCATGGCCAGATTCAGGATGGGAGTATATCCCTTCTTAGCCCATTTCATGAGAATATTTTCTTTCTCAGAAATCTTTCGGGAAAAGAATAACGCCATCGCAGCAGGAACAAAGGTTACGGAGAAGATCATTGCGCCGATCAGGGCAACAATCACGCTGAATCCCATGGGGTAGAACATCTTGCCCTCGATTCCTTTCATGCTCAGGATCGGCAAATAGACGATCATAATGATCAGTTCACCGAACATGGTCGCTTTACGTACTTCCCTTGATGCCTCAAACACAACCTCGAACCGCTCTGCGCGGGTAATCAGTCGTTCCAGTCGCTGCTGTTCTTCTGATAGTCTGCGGATGCAGTTTTCGACGATTATTACAGCGCCGTCAACAATGATTCCAAAATCAAGCGCCCCGAGGCTCATGAGGTTTGCACTTACCTTATTGCTTACCATACCGGTAATAGTGAACAACATGGACAATGGAATAATAAGGGCGGTTATGATCGCCGCCCGGATGTTACCCAGGAAGAGAAACAGGACAGCCATAACAAGGAAAGCGCCTTCAACCAGATTCTTTTTAACGGTTTTAATGGTAGCATCTACAAGGGTTGTACGGTCATATATGGTTCTGGCAACAATCCCTTTTGGCAGTGTACGGTTAATTTCGGACATCTTGCCAGCAACACGTTTGGAGACTGTCCGGCTATTTTCACCCATGAGCATGAAGACCGTGCCCATAACAACCTCTTTTCCGTTTTCAGTGGCAGCGCCTGTACGGAGTTCCTTACCGAGCATGACCTCTGCTACATCCTTGATATAAATTGGAACGCCTTTGTGGCTGCCAATGATTATTTGGCGGATATCCCCAATGTCAGCCACCTGCCCAGGCGCCCTGATCAGATACTGTTCTCCGCTGTGTTCGATATACCCGGCCCCTATATTGGCATTGTTCCTGGCAAGTGCTTGAAGAATATCATGGAATGACAATCCGTAGGCAACCAGTTTTTCCGGGTATGGAGTTACATGGTATTGTTTTTCATAGCCGCCAATGGTGTTTACATCGGTAACACCCTGGATATTGCGCAACTGAGGTTTTACAACCCAGTCTTGAATAGTTCTCAGATCGGTCGAAGTGAAAGGTGTCCCGTCCTGTTTTAATGCACCGGTTTTAGGTTCAACGTTCCACATGAATATTTCGCCAAGTCCGGTCGCAATAGGTCCCATAATCGGTTCAACGGCAAGCGGCAGTTTCCCTTTGATTTCCTGGATACGTTCGTTGATCAGTTGGCGGGCAAGGTAAATATCCGTTCCGTCCTGGAAAATGACCGTTACCTGGGAAAGTCCGTAACGAGAGAGCGAACGCGTTTCCACCAGACCCGGTAAACCCGCTATTGACGTTTCTATGGGGACGGTAATGCGTTGCTCAACCTCAAATGGAGAGTATCCAGGCGCCTCAGTATTGATCTGTACCTGGACGTTGGTTATATCGGGTACGGCATCGATGGGAACTTTTTGGTAATTATATATGCCCAAAACTGCAACCGCCAGAGTCGCCATAAGGACTACCCATCGCTGGTGGATGGAAAATTTTAAAATTCGTTCAAGCATTGTTTTTTAGATGCAAGAAGAATGATGACAGAAGCTAGATTTCTTGCTTCATGCCTCTTGCTTCCTGCTTCTTCAATATATTTAGAAAGTTTTCTAATGTACTTTGCTTCCTGGGTTAGTCCGGTCTGTGGATAAAATCTAATGCTCATGCGTTGCCCCTGCCTTGCCTAAATCGGCCTTTAGGATGAAGCTGTTGCGTGCAGCATACTTCTCGCCCGGAGAGAGACCGTGTAATACCTCCACCCATCGCCCGTCGTTTCGCCCCAACTCCAACGGTCGAACCTCAAACAAGTCGCCGTATTGTACAAATACAACTGACCAATCACGGTATGTTTGTAGTGCATCAACTGGTACTGCAACCGGCACTGATACCTCTTCATGGACGACTTCAATAGTCACAAAGAGACCGGGACGCCACTGCCCTTCGGTATTTGGCACGACGACTCTCCCCTGTGCAGTCCGTGTCTGCTCACCGACAAGCGGGCCGAGATACGTTAGAATACCATCTGCCTTCAGACCTAATGCCTCAGACTTCACGGTAACGGTCTGTCCGGTTTTTACTACGTTCAAGTCCTTCGCATACACCGTAACCTCTACCCAAACGGTTGACAGGTCGGCAAGGACGAAGATATCGGCATCATCCTTGATTGATTCTCCAACCGTGATGTGTTTTTCAATGATCACTCCATCAAATAGTGCACGCACCTCGTACCTTGTAAGACTTCTGTCTGTCTTGTCTGAAACGGTATCCAGATCAGTTTGGGAAAGCCCTAAGGCCAGTAATTTTTGCTTAACTGTTTGCAAATTTATTTCTTCTTCCGTCAATGCCTGCTTGCTGGCAAGATAGTCCTTTTCTGCGGAAATCTTCTCTTTCCAGAGACGTTCCTTACGGTTGAATGTCGCTTGCGCCAGTTCTACTCGTTTAATAGAAGCTATATATGCGCTTTTTAGTTCTGCCAGTTCCCGGCAGTCAAGAACGGCAATAACCTCACCATGATTTACTGTATCACCCAGATTTTTGTATACCGCAGTTACTACTCCTGAAAGCCGTGGCACGACATGCACCACCTTATCGGCGTTGAGCTTAACCTCACCCGGTAGTTCAATGACAGTTTTCATTTGAACAGGACCGGCAGTCTCAATGCCGATCCCGGCGCTTTGTACTGCCTCAGGAGAGAGTTCAACCCTTCCTTCCACCTGTGAATATTCCCAGCGGTACGCATGACCGTTCCATTCTGCTAATACCTTGACATCGAAAGAATGCGGCTCTTCAATAACCCTGTCACCACAAAGATACCCACCTTCTCTTTTGAAGCTGATCACATCCACTCTGCCACCGAGTCTGTGTAATTCTATGGTTAATTTTACCTCGTCAGGGTTAACCGCATTTCTTTTATCAAATACATAGACTCTAAACTGGGGAGGAATGCCACGTTCATAAATTGTAATCTCAACCTGAAAATCATCCTCTGACAACAATCTGCCGCCATGAGGCCCCTTTATGTGACCATCATCCTCATGTTCGTGATGCGATTCAGCTTCTTCATGAGAATCGTGAACCGCGGTTTTCTCCATGCTAAGGATAACCCACGCCAGGACAATTCCTACCAGGACGACGATCCCGATTGCTAATATCTTTTTAAAACGATTTATTAAGTTTTTCATAATATGAATTTTCAAGTAATTCCTTTTAAGTACCCCTTAACAAAGGGGGATTCAGGGGGTTGTATTTTTTCATGGCTATTTTACAATCCCCTTTGCCCCCTTTTCAAAGGGGGATTTTTGCATCACATGGCAGAGTGTTTTGCTTAAATAATTAGTGAAATTGTTTGTGACCACACCTTCTTTTCCCTCCTTCACAAGGAGGGGATAAAGGGGAGGTCTTCTGCACGTTTTATCACCTCAAAAGTCTTAGTCCATTGGCTATTACAATCAATCCACCTATCTCGTTAATCAGAAGGCCGGGCACAAGGCCAATCCAGCCACAAAGGGCTACTGGTACCAGGAAGCTGATGATGAGAAGGGAGACGATGATATTTTGACGGATAATCTTTATTGCCCTTTGACTCAGTTTTATTATATAAGGAATTTTTGACAGGTCATCAGACATGAGTACAAAATCGCTGGTCTCGATGGCGATATCCGTACCTGCAGCGCCCATGGCAATCCCTACATCCGCTTCAGCCATAGCGGGGGCGTCGTTGACCCCATCTCCCGCCATAGCAATGTAATGATATTTTCCCTTTAGTTTCTTCACTGTCTCTACCTTATCTTCCGGAAGCAATCTGGCATAATATTCATCAATATCAGTCTCTCTGGCAATTTCTGCGGCAGTTTCCTCATTGTCTCCGGTAAGCATGATCACTCTTTCAATTCCCGCATGTTTTAACGTATGGATAACATATTTTGCCTCACCCCTGACCTTGTCGGCTACTGCAATAATCCCTAAAACTTCCTTCTTAGAGCCAAACAATACAACCGTTTTACCTTGTTTCTCTAAAGCAGAGATTTGAACTTGAATCTTATCTATGGGAATTGTGTAGTCGGAAAAAAGTCGTTTATTTCCAATGAAGTATTCGGAAACGCCTATTCTTGCCTTTACCCCCATCCCAGGCAGTGATTCAAAGGCGTCCACTGTCTGAAGATTTAATCCTCGTTCCTTTGCCTGGCTTACAATAGTTTCCCCCAAAGCATGCTCTGAGCGACTCTCGATACTGGCAGCCAGTTGTAGTATTGTTTCCTCTGTTTGATTATTCAGAGGTATGATGTCGGTAACGAACGGTTTACCAATGGTAATTGTTCCTGTCTTATCAAAGGCGATGGCCTTCAGTTTTTCTGCAATTTCCAGATAGACCCCGCCCTTTACCAGTATCCCATGACGTGCCGCATTCCCAATAGCCGCAACCACAGCAACCGGAACTGATAGGGCAATACCACAAGAACACGACACAACGAGAACCACCAATCCCCTATAGAACCAGTAAGAAAATCCACCCCAGAATAACGGAGGAATTGTTGCCACGACAAAGGCCAGTGCAAACATTGCAGGGGTATAATATTTTCCAAACTTTTCGCCAAAGCGCTGATAGCTGGATTTCCTTGCCTGGGCCTCTTCCACGAGATGAATAATCTTGGCAAGGGTAGTATCTTTAGATAATTTCGTTACCACTACTTCCAGAACACCCCTTTGATTCAAGGCGCCTGCAAAGACCTCGTCGCCTTCCTTCTTTTCCACAGGAATCGACTCGCCGGTAATGGGTGACTGGTCGACGCTGGAAGAACCTCCTGTCACCCTGCCATCCAATGGTATCTTTTCGCCTGGACGTATAATGATATGGTCGGAAACCTGTACTTCTTCCACAGGCAAAATCACCTCTTTACCATTTTTTCTGACCAGCGCTTCTTTTGGCGCCAGTTCCATGAGCATCTTTACTGCGCCTCTTGACTTGGTTACGGTATAGACTTCTAAAACGTCGCCTAACAGGTATATAAAAACCAGCATGGATGCCTCTTCCCACAATCCAAGGGTTACAGCCCCTATAGCCCCGGTAACCATTAAGGTGCGTATATTAAGGGTTAGCGTTTTCATGGCGTTGAGCGCCATCTTTGCAGGGTAATAACCTCCTGTAATAATGGCTATACTATAAAAAATAATAGTCATTATTCCCTTCCATCCGACGTTTTCTAACACAAAGGCCGTTAAAGTAAAGAGACCGCATAACGTGAGGGCTATAATCCTCTTTTCCTTCCACCAGGTAATTTTTGGTTTGGTTTCCTTAACAACGGACGTCTTCATCCCTGTTTCAGCAATACTTTTGATGATTTGCTGGATTGAAATTAATGAAGAGTCAAAAACGACTTTCACCCCCTGAGTCGCAAGGTAGATTTCGAAGTTTTTTATGCCTGTGAGCGACGCCAGCTTCTTCTCGATAAGCCTCACCTCATCCTGGCAATCCATTCCTTCTACAATCAACTTATAGGTTTCAAATTGTTCTTTTACCATTGTACTCATCATCCAGTTAGTCCCAGTTAATAAAGGGGGATTTGGGGGTTGTGTTTTTCCCGGCAATTTTACAACCCCCTTTATCCCCCTTTGCTAAGGGGGACTTTTACGATTCACACTCTAAAAACCGCTTAAATAAAATGAAAATTCCTATACAAATAAATATTTTCACATGTAACCTTTGGTATTGAGCTTTTCTGAAGAGAACCAGTTTTTTGTTCTCTTGCAGATATAAACAAGAAATAACATAGTAGGTACTTCAATTAAAACACCAACCACAGTTGCAAGTGAGGAACCAGAGGCAAGTCCAAAAAGCATTGTGGACGTGGCAATCGCAACTTCAAAATGATTGCTTGCGCCTATCATAGCTGATGGAGCAGCATCCTCATAAGTAAGCTTCATTTTTTTTGCAAGCCCGTAGGTAATCCAGAAAATAAGGTTTGTCTGGATAAATAATGGTATCGCTATCCAAAATATGGTAGTCGGCTGCGTGAGAATGAGTTCTCCTTTGAATGAAAAAAGGAGAACAAGGGTAACGAGTAACGCAATAATTGAAACGGGGGTGAGCAAATGTAAGAATTTTTCATCAAACCAGATTTTACCTTTTGTCTTTATTATCCATTTTCTTGTAAAATATCCAGCAACAAGGGGAAGCGCGACATAAATTGCTATAGAAAGAACCAGCGCCTGCCAGGGAACGGGAAGTCTTCCAACTCCAAGCAAAAACCCTCCGAGTGGCCCATACAAAACGAGCATTGATAGTGAATTTATTGCAACCATAACAAGTGTATGCCCGTCGTTTCCTTTTGCGAGATAGCCCCAAACAAGCACCATAGCGGTACAGGGTGCAATTCCCAAAAGAATACATCCGGCAAGATAGCTTCTCCATAAAGGGATCAAAAGCATCTTGGCATTATAATCGTAGTTCATGACTACCAATCCTGCTCCATGAACCGTTCCAATCTCCCAGTCTGCACCGGGTGGCAGTTTAACAAAATCCCAGGCAGAAGCGCCGATAAAGGTCTTAAAAAGAAATCCCAGGAAAAACAGTGCAATAGCATACATAGTAAATGGTTTAATTGCCCAATTAGCAAAAAGTGTTAAACCAACAGGTTTTATAGTTTTACCAGCTTTCATCACTTCTTTAAAATCAATTTTTACCATGATAGGAAACATCATAAAAAAGAGACATATTGCAATTGGAATTGAAACTACAGGGGCTTCGTTTATGGCAATGGATAATCCGTCTAAATACTTTGCTACGTTAGGTGCACCTTTGCCTAATATAATTCCAGCTACAATACAAAGAATTACCCAAATTGTCAGAAATTTTTCAAATACGCTGAGTTTCCTTTCTATCGTTACATCAATCATTGTTCTACGCTCCAGATGGGGTAGTCACGTTTGAGTATTTTGGCGATAGACAGCCATTTTCTCAACTCCTTTGCAATCTTCTCGGATGTAATAAGCGCCGATTTTATTGGTTTGATTTTAGCTGGTGTTGTAAGCATATCTTCCAATTCTTTTGCAAGCTCGAAAGAGGACGTTACGTCCTTTCCGATAAATTGTTCAAGAAAATTGCTATCGATAACGGGATTTCCATCGCTGTCTGTAGGATTTTTAACAATATGAATTTTTTTAATCGTAATGGTACGATCAATGTCCACAACCAGTTCAAATGGACCATATTCCCCTTCGCCCTTAACCGGGAATGCCTTAGCCACCTCACTGCGTCCACGTCTTGTGGTCATGGAATAATACACAACCGTTTTTTCAAGTTCACTGATATTTATATTGCAGCGAATGAGTTCATCAATTTGCCGGTCTGTTAAGCGTACATGCTGCTTTTCAATCTGCCCGAAAAGATGACTCTTTTTTATCTCATAAAGCGTCATTTCATGACCATGTTCAGCATGCGGGGTCTCTGCACAGCCACATGGCAATGAAACAAGCAGTATACATACAAACCACTTTTTCACAGTGAGTCGCCTTTCGTCTGCCTAACAAAATTATCCCCTCGGCCAGTACATGATAATAACCACACCTATAAGGGCTATAAAACCACCGATCAGGTCAAATTTGTCAGGAGTTATCTTATCAATCTTCCATCCCCAAAGAATGGAGAGAACTATGAATATGCCGCCATAGGCGGCATAGACCCGGCCAAAATTTGCAGGCTGGAATGTTGGTATAACTCCATAGATAACCAGCACAATTGCTCCTGATAACCCAATCCAGACACTCTTTCCTTCTCTCAGCCACAGCCATATCAGATATCCTCCGCCTATTTCGCAAATCCCGGCAAGGATAAAGAAGAAAATTGACCTGACAATTTCAATCTTTTCCATTTTTTTACTCCCGTTATATTATATTCCTTTGCGCTCTTTGCGCCTTTGCGGTGAACCATTACGATAAATCTTTTTGCCGCCATTATCGTCTTCCTATTTTAGTAACGGCTAGCCTTTCAATATCCGCAATGAGCAGATTTAGATTTTTTAGGGATTCTATATATAAAATCCTCGTTTCTGCCCATGTCCTCTGGGCATCCAGCAGGTCGATATAATTAAATTCACCCTCTCTGTATCCCTTTGTAATTAACTTAAGGGATTCTTCTGCCCTTGGCAGAATCCTATCCCTATATTCAATGACACGCTTCCGTTCCACATTGTATGAATTGAAATTCTTTCTTAATTGAAAGAGCAGTTCGTTGTAAACTGATCGATTCTCGCTTTTCGCCTTTCTTGAAAGGGCTTTACCCTTTTGTATATTGCCCTGGTTGCGATTAAAAAAGGGGGCGGGTATCTCAATACCCATCTGAACGGTATCCACATTTTCCAATGAAAGACGTTTATAGCCAGCCGACACATTAATATCGGGTATAGACAATCTTTTTTCCAGCAACAACTGTGTTTCAGCTATTTCAATATTCTTCTTTGATGCCTTAAGGAATGGCTGATTACTCTTCATATTTAATTCAAGCTCATGAAGCGATAGTTCCCCGAGTTTCGTTAAGAGCTTGCCAATTACGCCGTCGATGGTTTCCTCCGGAATGCCCATCACTGTCTGTAACTCCTTTATAGAATTCTGGAGATCGCCTTCAGCATCGGAAACGGAGTTTCTTGCCTTTGACAATTCCACCTCAGCCCTGAGTACGTTCGTAACAGCCACCTCACCCGCATCGAACCTGCGTTTCTCACTCTCATAAATGCCTTTTGCAATTTCTTCTACTTTCTTTGCTATGGCAAAACCTTCCTGGCCGGCGACAGCTTTATAAAATGCCTTCTTTGTGTCAGCTATAACAGCCAGTAAAACTGAATCACGTTCTAATTCGTTTTTTTCTTTTGATTTTTCGCTGACCTTGATCCCTAATCCCCTTTTGCCGCCTGTGATAATGGGCTGGGTTATACCAACAAGGTTTTGACTCTGATTCAATCCAAGTTCACTGCTCGGAATTTCTTCAGCCAGAAGTTCCAAGACGGGATTTGGATACAGCCTTGACTGTCGTAATGAGCCAATGGCTGCATCTATCTGATCCCTTGTCGACTGCAATTGCGGGTTTTTTTCAATGGCTGTCTTAATGGCCTCTTCGAGCGAAATTTTCTTGTTTACAGGTTGGTTATTTTTATCCATGGCATTTATTGGAGTATCGTTTCCAGGAATTGTTGCCTGAAAGCACGGTAAACAAACTAATAGAAAAACTACCGCGACGCAAAATGGAAACCTATATCTTTGAAGAGGGGATTTAAAATTAAAATACGTGTACATAAACAACACCCTTTCAGAACAATCCAGTTTTTGTGGGATGGTACAACTATAGTCAACTTATGTAGTAGCAAGGCGCGCCTTGCCACTACTCGATTAAAAGTTGCTGAAGGCCTAATTCAAGCAATTTGTGGAATTACGTGAACAAACGCGGGGGATGATAAATGATTGTCTGAAAAATGCGGTTGGGATGATCGACAGAGATGGTTTTAAACCGACCGGGAGTGCCGGTAAAACTGAATGGAGGATTTTGAAACAGATGCAGGACTAAATTGTGGGCACAAAGTACACAACAATTCTGACAGTGTGGCTTGTCTTCCGGAATGGAAGGACAAGTATCGTTATGAGATAAAACAGCAGATTCACGCTCAGTGCAATGGAATGAATCCTTTTCTGCACAGCCTAACACTAAACAATCTCCCGGTAATATGCACAAGAGAAACCATACCACCAGGATGCCTATAAAACCCCTTTTAAAGAAAATAATTTTCTTCATGTTATTTACTGATAAAGTAATTGAATCTTTCGTTGCATGTAAGCCACATAATAATTAATAACCCTTTGTAAAGCAAATAAAAAAGTGCATGTCGCACGGGTCTGGAAGCAGGAGTCCGAGGAGCATCGCATGACACGCCGCCAGTGGACGCCTTGCCTACCACAAATGAAGCGTTGACGGATGACCATGCCGAATAGACTTTTCCCGTGCTGAGTGTTTTGACACCACTGCAATCGGAAAATCCACCTCAGCCAGCCGTTTGCATTCTTTGGGGATCATTTATTAATAATGTAGAAAACCACGTCCTGTGGGCGTGGTCAGAGAACAACGGCTATGCCAGTTATACCCTTCGATAAGTATGACGGAACTGGTTTCGCCATGCCGGTATTTTTCCAATGAGATGTTCTATTTTGAGTAT
>JACPHJ010000042.1 GCA_016188675.1 Planctomycetota bacterium | reverse complement strand
GTCTTGTTTGGAAAAGGCGGTCTTTAACACCGAGACAAGGTTATTTCTTTCAACCGGTTTATTTTGAAAAAAGAGTTTGCCATCCTGGGAAATCGTCAGGACCCGTTCCTCAAGCTTGCTGGTAGAGGCATATTTGGTGGAGGGAAGTTCCAGTTTGATGTTTGGCTGCTCTATGAAACTTGAGGTAACCAGAAAAAACAGGAGTATCAGGAACAGCATATCCACCATCGGGGTGAGGTTAATGATTGATTTCGTAATACGTTTTTCTCTGAATCGCATAGTTTTGTTTAAATTGTAAGGGATTTTTTTATGTGATTTTCGTTCTCATAATTAATAGAGTAAATAGTCTATGAAAGACCTCCCCTTTATCCCCTCCTTGCGAAGGAAGGGAAAGAGGGGTGGTTAAAAGCTCAAAAAGGTAATTACTTATTTTTTGTCAAATCCTTTAGCCGGATAAAGTTTATTCAAAATGTGCATGGAGTATTCCTCCATTTCAAGGACAAAGGTATCCACCTTTTTGTCGAAATAACTATAAGCAACCAAGGTTGGGATTGCAATAAAAAGCCCGAAAACCGTGGTTCTGATGGCCTCTGCAAGACCGCCTGAAAATGCCTTGGCCTGACCCAGACCCAGTTCTGATATAATTCCAAAGATATTTTCCAGACCCAATACCGTTCCCAGCAGTCCCAATAAAGGGGCTACTGCGGTAATGATTTCAAGCACCAGAAGCCTCTTTTCGAGCGCCTTCGTTTCCTGTCTTCCGGCAGCCTGTATATCAATAAATTTTTCTTCCCGTGTAAGGTGGTTATTCATAAGGATGCGTCTCAACAGATTCGAAAAGGGTCCGGCTATTACCTCGCATTTGGAAATCGCAAAGGGTATATCTTCCTGACTGCGGATCGCCTCTATGGTCTGTATGATTTCAGGCCTCAATATCTTGTCCCTGCGGAGATTTATTGCCCTTTCGATGATTACTGCAAGTGACAAAATAGAACAAATTAACAGTGGTATCATGATAGGACCACCGCCTAATAGCCATTCCAATGTATTACTCCCTCCTGTCTAAAAAATACGGTTTTCCTTTGTTAAAAGAAATAGAAATTAAATTTTACATCAATGGATGGTTCCTTAATCTCGGCTGGAAAAGGGTTCAACGGCGCTGCATTTTTGATCGAGGACACAAGCCTTGATGCCAGTTGAAAATTCCCTGCATCATCCGTTATCCTTACATCGTCAATAGAACCATCGGGTAAGACTTTAAATTCCACAATAATCGGTTTATCGTCTTTGGTTTCCAGTTTTATCTCGGCGCGGGTTCCGTATCCCAGGAACCAATAGAGCGATATTCTATCACGAATATGCTTGAAATAAGTGGCATATTCGTGCTTTTGCACGTTGAAAGACGGCGCACCCGGAATCGCAGCATTGGATATCGTATCTTCAAAGAGTGCAGGGTCTTTGCTTGCTCCTTCTGCCTTTGCATTGACATTAAAGGAAACCTTGGGTTTTTTCAATTCACCCGGGCTTTCCTGCTCATCCAATCCCCTTTCGAGCCTGCGTTGCTGTTCGACGCCTGATGATTCTGGCGGATTTACAGGAATATCGGGTTTCGGCGCTGCCGTATCCGGTATTTCCTTTGTTTCAGCAAGTTTTTCTGCCTTTAACTCTTCCTTTTTTTCAATTTCCTTTTCCTGAAGTGACGATGGTAATGATTCGTCTTTTTTCTCAGTTTCCTTGTTTATTTCATCCTGTTTATCGGTAAACAGTACACCTTCACTATTAGGCAATGGCTCTGCTGGCTCTTCCTGTGTGATGCCGCGTCCAATGGTCAGCCGTTCCCTTTTTGGTGTTTGTGTCGTGGTTTCTGTTTCGACCGCTTTGTTCGGTTTTATTGGCTCCGCCTCTCTCGTTTTCTCCTTGTGTTCTACAGATACCGTTTGGGGCTGCGGTATTTGAGGCTGTTTAGCAGGCTCTTCCTGCTTTTCTAACCCCTGAGGAAGATTTGCATATCGCGGCGGAGAATTTCTATCATAAGGACTATCCTCAGAGATAAACGCCTGTGCCGCGGTTTCCTGTTCCTGTGGTGGTTGCTTATCATCGCCAGGCAAGGAATTTCCTCCCTTACCCATGAGCGGCGCTTTTGAATGTCCTTCGGCATGGGGTTCGTTATTGACCGGTTGGTTCTTGTCGGGAAAATTGTCCTTTGCTACAGAACCCTTTTCACCGATTTTATCTGTATCAACCTTTGCCGCCTCATCTTCTGTGTTATCGGAAGTATCGGTAAATATTTTGTACTTCTTTTTTTCAGCTTCTTTTTTTAGCTCCTCTTCGTCCTGTTCTTGTTTGGTGTCCGGAGATGTATCTTCTGTTTGCGTATCAGTACCCTCAAGCTCCAGCATAACTGCATATTCACTCGGTTCACGGATAAAGCTGTCTCGAAGTGATTTTAAACTGAGAAACTGATATGTTTGTGGAGACAGGAGGATAATAATCCCATGTATGGCCAGAGACGCTGCAATAAGAAATGGAAACAGATTTTTATCGAAAAATTCTGTACGGAGTTTAGTGAACATATTTTATGATAGCCAGGTGAGTAATGATTTAATCTCATGTATCACTATGAGTGATGTTGTGCATGTTTCGCAGGAATAACAGAACGTGAAATATTATTCTTAAAAAATCTTAAAAAAGTTTACAGCATATCCATTTTGTTGTCAATGGGAATCTCACAAACAGTTACGTCGTTTGGAAATTATTGTATTGACATATAAAAGCGGGAAGGTGTATTTTAATCGTAATCAGAGGGTATGATGGATGATATAATTTTCGAAGACAGACGTGATGCAGGCCGCCGGTTGGCTAAAGTCCTGGCCAAACGAAAAAATCTCAATCAGCCGCTCGTGGTACTTGGCATCCCCCGCGGGGGGCTTGTGGTGGCAGATGAGGTTGCTGAAGCGCTGTCTGCATCCCTGGATGTAGTTATTGTCCGTAAGTTGCGGGCTCCATTTCAGCCTGAACTGGGCATCGGCGCTGTGGTGAATGGCGACCACATTTCTATCATCAACGAGGAACTGGTTCGGGATGCCAAGATTTCATCAGAATATCTGGAGGGAGAGATTGCGTATCAGCAGAAGGAAGTGGAGAGGCGGTTGAGGCTCTATCGTGGCGACCGTCCGCCTCCGGATTTTGCAGGAAAGAATGTTATCGTGATTGACGATGGGATTGCGACGGGCTACACCTTCCGTGCAGCGCTGGAGGGTTTGCGGCGAAGAAATCCCGCACGGCTGATTGCTGCGGTGCCGGTCGCTGCCCGAAGTAATGTTGATATGGTGAGCGCCTTTGCAGACGAAACCGTCTATCTTAGTGTGCCATTTTCCTTTAATGCTGTAGGTGAGTGGTATCGCAACTTTGATCAGGTGGAGGATGAAGAGGCCATAGAGATCATCCATCGTAACTGGGCACGGTTCAAATCTCATAAATCATGAGTAAACAAAAGAGTGTAACAAAGAATGGGGTTTTATTTTTGAAATTTATTGTGCACCTTGAATTTTATATTTCCTGGGGTCTGTGGCCTTAATAATGGCCGAGACGGAATGCTGATTGAATCCTTTGAATCCCTGTGTTCTTTGCAGGTTTTCCAGATGACTGCCAACGGCGCCACTTCCGAGGAACGCTTCATATTGAGCCTTTGTGATAGAGCCTCTTACCAAAATATCGTCCAGCCGTTTTTTGTTTACACTCCATGTTTCCCCTTCTGTGAACGCCTGTTTCAGGAATTCGAAATAAGAAAAGGGATTCATTGTATTGATGCCCTGCTGTTTCAGGTCGGTACGAAATTTTTCAAAATCAAATCGTGCGGCAAGGTGGTGAAGACCGGACTGAAATATACTTTCCCCATGCAGTCCTACCCATAATCCAACAGTCCCAAGGTGTGATGTTTGACTTAACTCACATCGGCTAAAATCTTCATCCTTTTCCTCTTTTAAAAGGTCGATGTCGGCAAACACCACGATATTGCATTGCGGGTGCTCCAGTATCTGCGCACCCCAGCCCGCCTCTTCACCGGCAAAAAACTGTTCACGACGCATAAAGCCAAGTGTTTCGAAAATATTTATAAGCCGCGTAAAATTCTCGCGGGACGAGCGGTACGTATGGTGGTCATGGTTTCCCCACCCAAGCCCCAGCCTGTCCTGACGGGACTTTTGCAACTGGCCAGCCCTGTTTCTCCTTTCCCAGTACATTCTCTCTGCCCTAAAAAAGGCATCCGTTACCCTTGCCGGTGACAGCTTTCTGCACATATCTTCCACCAGTTGCTGCGTGGCATCCATACCTTCCCGAAAATTTTCAAAATGCCGTTCCCTGCAGAAAAATGTTTCAAGAGATCGCCTGTATTCCCACGTATCGCTTGTTTTTTCGTGGATGCGGAAACCCTGATATCCTCTTCTTTCCACTGCCGAAAGGATGTAATTATCCTGAGCAGAAATAGTAGCCTTCCTGTATGGCGCATATATATCACCTTCTATAGGAAGATTCTTACCGATTACCTGAATAAAGTGATCCAGCCTTTCCGGTTTCAATGCGACTTCAATAACCTTTTTTTTGGTGAGGAGGATTGGGAAGAAAATAGTCCTGGATTGCGTAAAAACCCGCATCTCGGCTGGAGCTTCAACATCAGGCGCTTCCTGAAAGCCCGCCTCATTAATGTCTTTTTCACGAACAACACTTTCAGGCAATACAATATGGTCAATCCAATCAAAAAATCGTGCGGAAGTTTCCCGTTCCATCCTGGAAGAAAGTTTATAGGCAAAAGTATTGTTTTTTAAGAATGTATCGATGTGCTGTACCAGAAAGTTCTCAGCCTGAGGATAAAGCCCCCAGTCGAATTCGTGTGGAAATCCACTGTCTGTCGGTTTCATTGAAAACTCCAACGACTTTTTTATATGGGCGTATTTATACCCACCCCCATTCCCTCCCAGGAGGGGACTAAGGGGTGGGTTCCCTCCCTGGAGGGGACTTCTTGATTCCCCTCTCTTGGGAGAGCGGATGTACCCATCTGTCATCATAATGCCAGACGAGGACGCCAGACCTACCATAATAAAAGGTGTGTTAACGATAACCTCACAAAACCCACACAACACCAAAAGTTGAAATCCCTATAAAATCAAGCTACTTTGCATTTGCATTCCGTTTGAAAAAATCGTTTACCTTTTTAAACCCCGGCAGAGATTTTTTAATGGTTTCTTTCTTAACACAGAAGGCAATCCTGATGTACCCACTTCTGCCAAAACTCTTCCCTGGAAGCACAAGTATTCCTTCTTTAGCCAGTTCCTGAATAAATACGAGGTCGTCTCCTGGGGTTTCCGGGAATATATAATAAGCCCCTTTTGGCCGTATAAATGAATAACCGAAATCCTCAAGGGCATCACAAAACATATCCCTCCTTTCCTGATATTCCGCCCTTTTAACACAAACACCCTGAAGCCTGGAGACGACGTGCTGCATAAGAACAGGTGCGCTCAGATACCCAAGAACGCGATTGGCAAAGATCAAGGCCTCGGTAACTTCCTCAAAATTTTTCATCGCTGGATGAACTGCTGCATAGCCTATCCTTTCTCCGGGAATTGAAAGCGGTTTGGAATACGAAGCCGCAAAAATGGTGTTTGAATAGATACTGAAGATGTCAGGAATCTTACTGCCGTCGTAGACAATGTCCTGATACGCCGCATCATAGATTAAAAAAATGTCCTTTCCAAACTGTCGATTCCTCTCGGCAAGAAGCCTTGCAACTGATTTTAAACTTTCTTCGGAGTAAATCGTTCCGGTCGGATTATTCGGCGAGTTTATGATAATTGCCTTCGTACGGGAAGTTATCTTTGCAGCGATAGTATCAATGTTTAATGTAAAATCTGCATTTGTTTCAGCTACGCAGCAAACTCCACCGTGGTTATCAATGTAATAGGGATATTCAAGATAGAGAGGTGACAAAACAATGACTTCATCACCAGGATTCAAAATTGCTTTCAAAATTATATTTAATGCGCCAGCGCCGCCAGCGGTCATGATTACATGCTGCGCAGTGAAATTCAGGCCTCTTTCATTTGACAGCGTTTTCGCTATTGCCTCCCGTGTCTGAACGTGCCCTGCTAAAGCCGAGTAGCCATGCATCTCCGGAAAGGGGTTGTTTGCGACCTTCTTCAATTCCTCAGCAAATTCCAAGGGAGGTTCTATCTTAGGATTTCCCAGCCTGAAGTCACAAACTTCTTTACCTCCGGAACCAGACTGAGAGTTACCTTCAAAGATATTTACCACCCAGGAAGAAGCGGCTATTCCCTCTTTTACCTTAATAGAAATTGACATATAAATACCCTCCCCGAACAGAACGAATCCTAAGTAATGAAATCCGAAGCACGAAATACGAAACAAATTCAAAATATTTTTATAAGGAACGAAGCGCCTTATAGTTTTTAATACGTCTTTTTGAATATGCTAAACGTTAAAAAAACTAAAGTCAATGACAAATGAATATTCGGCTGTGATGGTTTGTTGTATTAGATATCTTCATCTTACGGAAGATGAGCCGGCACAAAATCTTTTATTGAAAAATGTGCGATATTATGATAACATTCTTCAGTAATGCGAGTTATACCCATACATCCATAATAAATTATGTTGGGTTTTAAAAGACAAAACCCAACATAATTTAATAATTTTTATTTTGCATTTAACAACCCCCTAACCCCCTTTTTAAGGGGGATTTTACCGGTATTTTTTCTTTGTTCGTATTTTCTTTTTAGGTTTCATAATTTTTTATAATCATCAGTAAACTCATGATAAAAAACTCACTAATTAGTGAATGTGCCAAATTGCTGTCATTTACAAAACCATACTGGAGATTGATGGTATTTGCCATGATCAGTATGGTCATTTATACCTCGGCAAGCGGCGTCCAGATTTCATTAATCAAGCCTATCATAGACAAGCTGCTCAGAGGGGATGCACAAAAAATTACCGCACTGCCAAGGATCGATATAGACCAGACCACGCCGAAACATGAGAGCCCGTCACCCGTTAAACAGCTTAAAAACCAGGTATTCAACAAATTCAAGTTTATAGAACCAATACAGAAACGCGCGACCGGTTCATTTACGAGCATCGGTATCGTGATGGCAATCCTTGCCCCCGTTATTTTTCTATCCTGTTATTTTCAGCAATACTTCAGAACCCGAGTTATGTGGGCCGTGGTCGTTGATATTCGGAATAAGGTGTGCGACCACCTCCTTCCTCAACCCCTGAGTTTCTTCGAGAACAGGAAGAGCGGCGACCTGCTGTCCAGATTAACAAATGACATCGCCGTCACACAGTCCGGGCTTACCATTCTGTTTGACGAAATACTGCTTCAACCCATGAAGTTGATCTGCGGATTATCTCTGGCATTTTATTTTAGCTGGAAGCTGTCCCTGTTGGTGCTGATTGCTTTCCCCATTATATTCTTTCCGGTGCTGATAATGGGCAGGAAGATCAAAAAGCATGGTAAGGGCAGTCTGAGGCATCTCTCCGACCTTACGGATGCCATGCGGGAGATGTTTGCAGGCATCCGGATTGTAAAGGCATTCAAGATGGAGGCCGAAGAGAGCCGTGAAATCCACGACATTAGTGAACGGTTCTTCAGGAAAAGGCTGAAGATGGTCAAGGCAAAGGCACTCAACACAAGCACCAGCGAATTCGTTTATACCCTGGGACTTGCCGCAATTGTCATGATGGGCGGCTATGTGGTCATGTCCAAGAAAATAACACCGGGTGAACTAGGCGGATTTATTACAGCAACGGGCTTCATGGTGATTACCGCAGTTAAGAAATTGGCCAAGAGCTATGCGAGCCTGCAGGAATCTCTGTCCGGCGTAAACAGGGTTTTTGAACTGTTCGCAATAGAACCTACAATAAAAGACGATCCGGATGCCATAACGCTGGAGAAAATCGAAGAAGGCATTTGCTTCAGGAATGTGAGCTTCTCATACGACGGCGGCAAAGAATTTATATTAAAGGATATTAATCTTACCATCCACAAAGGAGAGGTCCTCGCAATCGTGGGAGAAAGCGGTGCGGGAAAATCAACCATTATAAATCTGATAACGCGTTTTTACGACCCGGTCAAGGGCAGCATTGAAATTGATGGAACGGATATTCGAAAGATCAAAGGCAAGTCGCTCCTTGAACACACGGCAATTGTTACCCAGCAGACGTTCCTCTTCAACCGCAGCTTTTATGAAAATATCCTTTATGGGAGAAAGAATGCCACAGTGGAAGAGGTTCAGGCTGCAGCGAAGGCTGCCAATATCCATGAGTTCATTATGAGCCTCCCCAATGGCTATGATACCGTCGTTGGCGAACTGGGAGTAAAGCTGTCGGGCGGCCAGCGTCAGCGGATTGCCATTGCCCGCGCCATCCTGAAAAACGCACCCATTTTACTTTTAGACGAAGCAACTTCGTCCCTGGATTATGAGTCCGAAAAACTGGTACAAGACGCGCTGAACAACCTCATCATCGGGAGAACGACCGTTATTGTTGCCCATCGCCTTTCCACCATACAGCATTGCGACAGAAGTATTGTAATGAAAAAGGGACATATCGTTGAAGCAGGCAGTCATGAATCCCTCATGTCGGGCGAGGGAGAATACAAACGCGTTTATCAGATGCATTTGGATACTATTAATACATAAACATTAAAATAGCATGAGACGCCACGCTCTGTTTTTTTCTTTGTGCCTTGGCGCCTTTGTGGCTTAATAGTTACTATGAAAATACTCGTTATTGGCGCACATGGCATGCTCGGCAGAGACCTTGTCAATAGATTGTCCAGCCTTTCTGACCCCAAAAATTCCGGCAACGAAGTTATCGCTGTAGATCGCGAACATATTGATATCACGCACAGTGAAAACACCTCAGAATTCATTGTTCAAGCCGGGCCAGAGGTCATTGTCAACTGTGCCGCATTTTCAAATGTGGACGCATGCGAAACGCAGATATCTGACGCCTTTGCTGTCAATGCCAGCGGGGCAAGAAATGTAGCGCTTGCAGGAAAACAAAGAGGTGCAAAGGTTATCCATATCAGCACCGATTATGTATTCGACGGCATGAAGAATGCGCCTTACCTTGAAACCGACAAACCCAATCCCATCTCAGTCTATGGCAAATCAAAACTCGAAGGAGAGCTTGCAGTGCAGGAAATGGGAGGGAATTACGTTATTATAAGAACGGCCTGGCTCTTTGGTCCGTATAGAAATAATTTTGTGACCACCATGCTGGAACTGGGAAGGAAAAACCGCTCTGTGTCTGTCGTTACCGACCAATACGGAAGTCCCACGTATACCTCAGACCTTTCGGATGCAATACAGACTGCTATTTCGAAAGACCTTCGGGGCATATACCACGTAACAAACTCAGGAACGTGTTCGCGTTATGAGTGGGCAAGGAAGATTTTCGAATTAACTGGCAATGAGGTATCCGTCCTTCCTCTAAAAACCGCAGATTACAAACGAGCCGCCGAAGTTCCCCAAAACTCTTCCCTGGACTGCACAAAATATGCCACCACTACCGGCCGGAAAATGCGGCCATGGCAAGAGGCTTTAAGGGAATACATTGTAAAAGCACAATGATACTCTTTGCGCACTTTGCGTCTTTGCGGTGAAAACGGAAATGGAAAAGGCCTTAATAATCTTCCTCAAATACCCTGAACCCGGAAAGGTGAAGACGCGCCTGGCAAAGGCTCTTGGGGATGAAAAGGCTTGTTCCATTTACAAATTGCTGGCAGAGAGGGTTATTAAAAGCGTTTTCTCAAAAAATCCATTGACGTATGATGTTCATATCTTCTTCACCCCTGACGATAAGAATAATGAAATCACAGCATGGCTCAAATCCATCCTCGATAACAATCAAGCAATTGGCGCAAAATACAGTCCCCAGAAAGGCAGCGATCTGGGGGAACGAATGTCAAATGCCTTTGAACAAATATTCTGTGGAAAAGGCTGCAAAAGAGGCATAATCATAGGGACCGACTGTCCGGAGATAGATGCAACGTTAATTGAAAATGCCTTTGATCTACTAAAGGGAAAAGACATCATTATCGGCCCGTGCAAGGACGGTGGTTACTACCTGTTAGGCATGTCAAAGCATGTCCATGATTTATTTGTAGATATAGACTGGAGCACAGATCAGGTATTTAGTCAGACGATGGAGAAGGTACAAAAAAATAATTTGTCGTGCGGTATTTTGAAGACATTAACAGATATAGACACAATAGAAGATTTGCAGCACTATTCACTTCACCTGAACAAACCGGAAGCTCACAGGTGGGTACAAGTTTGTAACTTGAACCCAAATATTTTGCAAGAGCAAAAATGTTTGTGACAAATCAAAACCGGGGAGTTCGGGTTGCAAACCGTTCGGCTGAGCTCAAGACGAAGCCTGAACCCACAACAGACGTCTTTATTAATTGACTGCTATATATGCCTAAAGTTGCGATTAATCAGTAATTTACAAAAACTGCGCAGTAAATTGTCTGAGATGAAGCGCCTTGTTAGCCCTTAACCATCTGAAATGCAGCAGCAAACACTGGCCACCACTTCTGGCAAACATCAGTAATGTCATTTGCGAGCGCAGTTATTTGTGCAGCACGATCCAAAAGAGTTTTCGCTACTAAATTTTTTCTTTCCTCTTTGGGCGTTGCAGCTTCTGTGGCAACTGCCCCTAGAATTTCAATTAGTTCGTTCTTTTGGTTTTGATCTAAATCGCCACTACCAACCACTGCTTCTGTTAGTGTTTTTATTGCCTCTGCAAGAGAAGGTTCTCCAAGTTGGATAAGGGCTGAAATAGTTTGATCTACTGAACCGATAACACCGGTGTTTATAGTGCCAACAACACTGTTTGAAACATTAATGTTATTCAATTTGACTCCCGATATTTGAGCAGGTTTTGGACGAGGAGGAAAACGTGGCCCCATTGGTGGCACCCCTACTTTAAATGCGATTTGATCACTCAAATAGTTTAACATCCGTTCATGCCCTTCTAGCTCAGCCTGCATGTTTTGGGTAAATTGAGAATAGCAACTCAAACAAAGAGGAATTTTTTTCTCTGTAACAAGGTACATGGCTGGCTTGGGACATTGATAACACTTCATACTCTTTCCGTAGTGCAATTGCGTTTGTAATAAAGTCAGTACCACCCGCATAGCGGGTGGCTTGATAAGCCCTAAAAGGGCATTGTTGCTGGCGCCCCTTAATGGGTTACTTTATAACTTTCCATGCACATATATACGTTTTTTTGATTTTACACCTTTAAATGTTTCTAAAGTTATTTAAATTTTGCCTTTAAAATATCACCGTTATGAGAATATTCTCTGCATCTTTGAGTACTTGTTCTTTGGTTTTATGCATCCCTTTCCATCGTATTTATCGGATTTCTAGCATTTTTTTAATACCTATTTTTCAGAATTCCATACTCTTGAAAATATTTTCAAGCTTTTTTGATACTTGTTTGCAGAATTGTTTCATACAAATAGCTTATTTTGAATATATGGCTTCTTCGACGATTTATCGTATTAAATTGTTAAATACTGCAGTATAGCTTTTACTATTCACACCCGCTTAGCGGGTGGTTTAGCTCTGGAATTATAAAATAGCTACCTCAATACCCTCTATATCCCTGAAATGTTTTTTATCAAAGGTATATATGGTCTTAATACCCCTTTCCTTTGCAAATTCTATAATCCATGCATCAATAAAATCTATGTTCCTATTCTTATAAAGTCTTAAAGCAGAAATTACAGTTGATTTATCTGTAACATCAAGTCCTGATGTATTTACTATAGCCTCGACAAGTTCAAGAATTGCATCTGCTTTCAGTTGGTAAAAACTCTCTAAAACCCACACAAGTTCGGCAATTACCACAGATGGAACAATAATCTTTACCTCACCCTTGATAGCTTTGTCTAAAAGATTATCAACGGCGTCAGCTTTTTTCTGATCGTCATTGATTAAATATCGAACAAGTAAGTTGGTATCGATAACAACCTTTTTACTATCTTCCACCCTGAATAACCCTCTTTCCCACATACTTTTTGACTTTTTTTCTTATTTCGTCAAAGTTTTCTCCGGTATTTATGTTTTTTAATAAACCTTTAAAGTCACGAAGGGTTCTAGCCGGTTTGATTACAATTTTATCGTTTTCCTTTTCAAAGATTATGACATTTCCTTCCTGTACATTTAAAAGTTTCCTGACTTCCTTTGGTAATGTAATTTGGCCTTTCGAGGTAATTTTTGATGTCAGTATCATAATGTGATTCTCCTTACCAAAATATTTATTCTTACGAAAATTGTAAAGCTTACAATTTTATTAGTCAAGGAATTTTATAAAGTTCAATTGCGTCCGTAATGGTTACGGGAGTTGATTTGCTTATAACAACCCCATCTTTTCATCAAATCCGCACATGACTTTCATTTCTGTACAGCCAGTTATTAATTTCGAACTTATTTCATCTCTTAGAGGCTTCTAAAACGGTTATTCCTACAAGCTCCTTCCCTTTATATCTGAAACATTCATTAGTCGGTTATCGCTTCAGTATGTTACGCTTTTGCTTTATCTTGGCAACCTTTCTACGCTTTTCAGGTATAAGAGTAATTAAGGAGCGCAAGGCATTGTTTACGGCTTTTGAATCGGGAAAATATTCCCGGATAT
>JACPHJ010000041.1 GCA_016188675.1 Planctomycetota bacterium | reverse complement strand
GCAAAGCCGCACAAATAAAATGAAAATTCCTATACAATCAAGTTAGAAAGTCCCCTCTTGGGAGGGGTCAGGGGTGGGGTCCTTGGTCGTGAAATCTCAGTGAGTATCTCACAATTACCGACTTACCCACCCCTAACCCCTCCCAAGAGGGGAATAATTTGTGCCAATTAGGCTGTCTGCAGCAGCGACTTTTTCAATGTAGCAAAAACTTCAGTTCGCTTACATCCTATGCGAACTAAAGTTCGCACTACAACTATGAATTTCCTTAACGTTCATTAATCAGGAAATGTCCTTTCAGTCAATTCTCCAAAAATGACCTTCAGGATATCTTTTATCTGAATGAGACCCAAAACAGCGCCCCGAGTATCTTTGACAATGGCGATGTGTAATCCCTTTTGCTGGAATTCACTGAGTATCTTGCTGATTCTTTTATCCTCCGGGACAAAATAAGGGTCCATCATGAGGTCTTCGAGGACGAAGAGCGGATTATTTATCAGCATGTTTATGATTGCTTTTGAATGAATGATACCGATGACGTTATCAATACTTTGTCTGTATACGGGGTATCGTGTATGACCTTCTTCGGTGACAATTTTCACTATGTCGTCGTTACTCATATCCGCATTTATAGCGACAATCTTGTCTCTGGGTACCATGATCTCTTTGGCAAATTTATCATTCAGTTCAAATACCCTGTGTAATAACTTGTGCTCGCCGTCGGCCAATACGCCTGTTTCTCCGCTTTCCTTGATAATATGCCTTACCTCTTCACGGGTGAAGATTGTTTTTTTGTACTCGATTTTTACACCAAATAAATTGAAGGCCAGATAAGTAATATACGTAATCAAGGTAACAATGGGAGAAAGCATCCATAGTATCCACTCGTATGGTTTAACGATCAATAGCGACAGCCTGTCTGGAAATTGGGTTGCTAATACTTTCGGGAATGTCTCACCGAACATAAGTAAAACGATGGCAACGATAATTGGGGCAAGAATTACACCCCACTCGTGTAAGTAATATATTGCGATCGTAGTTCCTATTGTGGATACTATCGTGTTGACGATGTTGTTCCCCGTAAGAATGGTACTGAGAAGCCTGTCCGGTTCACTAATAACGTTAAAAATGGAGATGGCTTTTTTGTTTTTCTGCTTGATTAAGAAATCCAATCGCGTCTTATTAAGCGAGAAAAAAGCCGTCTCGGACAGTGAAAAAAAGGCGGAAACAACGAGGAGTACAAAAAAAAGTATCATCATGAAAACTATTGTTGTTGGTGAGAAGTGCAACGAATCCATAAGAGACGCCCTTTCTTATTCCTTCTCTTTTTCGAGGATGAAATTCATGATCTCGTCGGGTGAGGTGGATTTAATGATTTTTTGTTTAAAGGGTTCGTCTATGAATAAACGGGCTATTCGGCTTAAAAGCCCTAGGTATGTGCTATTTGTCCGCTCTTTGGTGGCGATTAAAAAGACCAGGTGGACGGGCTTGTCGTCAAGGGAGTTGAATTCGATTCCTTGCCCGGTAACTCCCAAACATGCAATAATATCTGTTACGCCTGAAGTTTGGGCATGCGGTATTCCGATCCCGCCGCCGATTCCCGTGCTCTTAATTTTTTCCCGTTCCAGTACCTTTTTCAGGAGGTCTATTTCGTCAGTTACCTTGTTCGAAGTCTTTGCCACATTGACCATCTTTTCCAGAACGTCGTACTTATCCTTGCCATTTAAGTTAATAATGATACGTTCTTTGGTCAGTACGTCTGAAAGTTTCACACCTATCCCCTTTTAAAACGTAAACCTTGCCATAACAGAGTGTCGCCTATACATTTTAGTATTTGATTAACAAAAAGCAATTCTTTTAAGTTTTAAAACAGATTCCCGTAAAAACTCCGGCCACAATGCAAAGGTCTCAGATTCAGGATCTCTGTGACCGTGGCTCCCAAATCGGCAAATGACTGACGAGTGCCTAATGATGCAGGGGAATTCAAGCATTTCCCGTAAACCAATAAAGGTACATACTCCCTGGAGTGATCTGTGCTTGAGGTGGTGGGGTCGCAACCATGATCAGCCGTAATAAACAAGACATCCCCTTTGCCAAGAGTTTCTATGATTTCAGGAATGCTGTTATCAAAGGTTTTTAAGGCATCTGCATATCCTTTAACGTCGTTTCTATGGCCGTATTTCATGTCAAAATCAACAAGGTTCGTCATAAGGATACCCTTAAAGGTTCTTTTTAAACATTTTATTGTTTGTGTAATTCCATCCTGATTATCATGCGTGTGTATCTCTTCTGATAACCCCTTGTGTGCGAATATATCGCCAATCTTACCAACGCCAACCACATCCAGTCCCTTCTGAAGTGCGTGATCCAAGACTGTGGATGACGGCGGCGCCAAAGAAAAATCCTTACGCCTGTCTGTCCTGATGAATTGCCCGTTTTTCAAAATAAAAGGGCGTGCAATGACCCGGCCTACGGCATGTTCTCCAGTTAGTATCTCCCGCGCCATTTCGCACATCTTGTATAATTCCGGAATCGGGATGACATCCTCACAGGCGGCAATTTGAAAGACGCTGTCGGCGGAGGTGTACACTATGGGGTAGCCGGTCTCGATATGTTGTTTTCCCAGTTCCTGAATGATTTCCGTGCCCGACGCGGGTTTATTGCCCAGAATGGAGCGTCCGATTTTACTTATAAATGTGCTTATGATCTCTTTTGGAAAACCGTGTGGATAGGTAGGAAAGGGTTTTTCCGTTACAATTCCCATCATTTCCCAGTGGCCGGAGGTCGTGTCCTTTCCCGCAGAGACTTCTGACATCTTGCCATAAAAACCCGAAGGGGTAATTGAAGGAGAGACGCCCTTGATATGTATAATTCTTCCAAGCCCCATGCTTTCCAAATTGGGTAACCGTAATCCACCCAAGATATCAGCGATGTTTCCCAGCGTATTGCTGCCTTCGTCACCGTACAAATGCGCATCAGGCATGGCGCCAACACCCACGCTGTCCAGGACAATGATTATGACTCTTTGTATTATCATAGATATTAAAAAGGCTCCTACCGGCGCTGATTTTTATCAATCGTTTCGATTTGCGGAAGTTCTATGGTAAATGTCGTACCCTTTCCCAACTGGCTGAAGGCTTGTATGTTTCCACCGTGTTCATGAATGATCTTTTGGCATATCGGGAGGCCTAAGCCCGTTCCCTTTCCCGCCTCTTTAGTAGTAAAAAATGGCTCAAAGATTGTTTTCATATTTTCATCAGGAATGCCGCATCCTGTATCCTTTAAATGTATTTGTATTGATTTATCCTTCCTTTCCGTTTTTACCGATAGTATTCTCTCGATATTTCCCCGCGACTCTATGGCGTCCAGCGCATTGCTGATTAAATTGACAAAAACCAATTCCATTTGATTGCTGTTACAATTGGTCAGGAGCGGTGATTTATCGTATTCCCTGATGAGGTGGATGTTCTGTTCCTCCAGTTTATGTGTGAATAAAGAAATTGCTTTTTCGATAACCGCATGAATATCTATGCCCTTTTTTATGAAATTATCCTGTTCGGCAAAATTCAGGAGTTGCTTTACAAAACCGGCTGCACGGTTGGCATGTTCATGGATTTCGGTCAACTCGTGTATGTTCTTTTCGGTGGCATCCTTTAACAAAGTTTGCGTGTAACTTGCAATTAATGAAAGGGGGTTGGTAATTTCATGGGCGATCTCCGTGATTAACATACTCAAGGCAGGCATTTTCTCTGCCTGAATAGCCTGAATCCATTTTATCTTTTGATCGGAATCGAAGGTGTGTTTCCAGTCGAATTCGGAATGCCCCGTTGATTTAATGGAATCCACTAAGGTCACGTTTTCAATACTCACCGCAAAGTAACTGGCCAGTATTGTCAGAAGGAGGTTTTTGTATTTGTCCTGTTCGAAGGTAAGGAATTTTTCCGGTACGATACTAAATACGGCGGATAGTCCGATAAATTTTCGATTATGGATAAGTGGGGTGTTCATAAAGGAAGCATATCGCGCATCCAGCGCCGGACGGGAGATGATGTCTTTCAATCGTGTAGACAATGAAAGCTTAGAATCCTTAACCCTGGAGAAAGGAATTCCTATAGAATAAACAGGCTTAAGATTTTCATTGTTGTCATTTAGCATAAGGACGGATGCATCAGCCTCTGTAAACGCCTTAAAATGTTTGGTAACCGTCCGTAAAATTGATTTGTGGTCTAAAGTCCTGGTGGAGGGTAGTAAAAAGGCGCTGGATAGTGTCTTGAGCTGCTGGTACAACTTTTTTTCATCTGAAGTAGAGGACATATATCCTGAATCCTGTTTGGATTGATGTATTCGGGCTGGTATTATGCCATTTGCCGTCATTGTGGTTGATGCGATTCTTTCAACAGTTATTCTTAATGATTATATTTAAAATGGCGCTCGTTCTTCAAACAAAAAATTATTGTTTATTTGGAATTTATTCATGAATCCGTCAGAAATGGGTTTGGGATTTGGTATCTGCTTTAAGATGGCAGGATATGTTTGGTTCTGTTTTGTTCGGGGCAAGGACTTAATGAATATTTCTTGGAATTATTTACTCTGTGACTTGATAATTTTTGGCAAGATGTCTCGAAAACGCATCCACCACCTTTGATTCAAATTGTATTCCGGAACATCGTCTTAATTCCTTTACAATTACATCCATCGGCATTCCCTTCCTGTAAGGTCTGTCCGCACTCATTGCATCCACGCTGTCAGCGACACATAGGATACGCGCCATCAAAGGTATTTCCTCTTCCTTTAAGCCATCGGGGTAGCCACCGCCATTATAGAACTCGTGGTGATGTCTTATGGCAGGAATGATTCCTCTCATTTGTTTTATCGGTGACAATATTTCTGCTCCCTTCTCCGGGTGCAATCTCATCATTTTTTTCTCCCCGTTCGTCAGATAGTATGCTTTATCAAGGATTGACTGATAAGTGCCAAGCTTCCCAACGTCGTGTAATAACCCGGCAATCTCCAAATCTTTCAGATTATCTTCATCCAAATCCATCTCTTTTCCTATAGCGACGGCGTACTGCGTAACCCTTTCGGAATGACCGGCAGTCCAGGGAGACTTGGCGTCTATGGCTGCTGAGAACGCCTTTGCCGTGGACAAGAACATCTCCTTTAAGTCTGCAACAAGCCTTGCGTTCTCCAGGGCGACTGCAATCTGGGCTGCCATCTTTTCCAGTGCGGAAAGGTGTTCGGGGATGAAAGCCGCAACTCTTTTACTCCCGACGTTAAGCAAGCCAATTACCTCTTCTTTAGCAACCAGCGGTATCCTTACGTGAGAGCGGTAACCCGCTTCTATCAATGTCCTTTCTAATAACAGAGGTTCCCTTTCCAGTGTAAGGTCGGATGTAGACTGCGGGTTTCCAGTCCTTATTATCTCTGCAGCGGAAGTATCATCAAATGAAACAAACGTATCTTTGGGTAAATTTATTCCAAACCCTGCCTTATAGACAAATCCGTGTTTCTCTTTGTCCACCAATACAACTGTTACCCTGTCAGACGGAATGATTTTTGATACCATCAGTGCAGTAGTCTCAAGGATTTCACGAGTTTCCAGGGTTGATAGGATGTTCCTGTCTAACTCGTTCATAAAACGTAACATTTCCATCTCATCCTTCAACTTTTTTTCCATTTGTTTACGCTTGGTGATGTCACGAGAAATTCCCATCACGCCTATCACCTCACCCTGCGCAATTCGCAGGACGGAGGCAGAAAGGAAACTTGGGAAGATTTCACCATTTTTACGTTTGTTAAGAATTTCCTGGATGTGTCTGCCGTGTTGTATTGTCTCATTATGAACTTTTAAACCCTCATCCGGATGCGCATAAAGAATGTCTACGTGTCTTCCTAAAACCTCCTCACGTGTATATCCAAAGGTTTCCTGCGCCGCTTTATTAAATTCAGTAATTTTTCGCTCATTATCAACAGTGATGATCATATCCAGGGAACAGTCAATAATATGTTTTGCATGCCCTTCTGCTACCCTTAAGGCTTCTTCCGCCCGTTTGTGCCCGGTTATATCTACCAGGATATGGGCAGAGTACATGAACTCCCCATGCACATCCTTTATAGGGTAGAACTTCACCTTGAAAATCTTGTCTATAGAGGGTAGAGAAACCTCTTCTTCAGACTTCTCCTGTAGTTTTAAGGCTTTCAGGCACATCTTGAACGGTCCGTCTAACTTTGGGAAGACCTTGTAATAAGGTTTGCCAATTATATCTTCAAAGGGCGTTCCTACTATCGTTTGATACGCCTTGTTTGCCTTGACGATCTTAAATTCATTATCATGAATGAAAATGGGGTCTGATATGCCGTCAAAAGTAGCCACCCAATCATTCTTTGCCCTCTGAACGTTGGCAGTGGTTTTTTGGAGGTCTTCGAGCAGATTAAGAGCGGCGCTGGAGATGTTTTTAAGGTGGTGTATTTGTTCTTTGGCTTTTTTGAGTTCTACTTTCAGATAGTTTATTTCGGTCTTTATTATTTTCATTTGTTCGTATTCAGTTAAAAACCTAAAATGTTGATAACTATACAGGCGAGGATGTAGTTTTATAGAAACTCGCAAAAGTTGTTCCACCTTTTGGTTCTATAAGATTTGAACAATTTACAGAATATTCATGAATAATATATCAAGTGTTGGCTTTTGCGTAAGCAATGTTTGAAGAGTGAGTTAACACCATTTTATAGGGAAAAACAAATCATCCGTTAATGACATTATGAAAAAAATAAGTTATGCGAATGGAACCGGGAAATGTGTACGATGATACAATAATGTGTGTCACGTGACACTTTTGTGTGGACACATTTATGTGACATGACCCATTATTTGGTATGGTAGACGGTGCGGTGTCTTGAGAAGTAATTAAGAATAAAATTTTTGCAGCAGGAAGATGTTAATTGAGGGAGAATCAAATTATGGATGGAGCGCTATATTAATTATGGTGCACATTCCACATTGTATGGAATGCTTATATTCAATGTTAATCACGAATGCGTTTAATAACTGCCCCTAGTTTGGATAGCCGTTCTTCGAGTCGTTCGTAGCCCCGGTCTAAATGATAAACACGGTCGATAGTCGTTGTTCCTTTTGCCACCAGGCCTGCAAGCGCTAGTCCTGCGCCTGCGCGCAGATCGGAGATCATCACGTTGGCGCCGGTCAGACAGGGTGTTCCCCGTATGATTGCACTTGACACTTCTACGCGTATATCCGCCCCCATCCTTACTAATTCAGGCACATGCATAAATCTGTCAGTAAATATTTTTTCCGTAATAATACTTTTTCCCTCTACGGTGCACAATAATGCCATAAATTGAGCCTGCATATCGGTAGGCATGCCGGGGTATGGTAATGTGGTTATGTCTACGTTGTGGTATAGGTTATTTCCTTTGACGCGGCTGGTATTGCCTATGGTATTTATTTCTACGCCGATTTCTTTTAATTTATCGATTACCGCAGTCAGATGGTCTGCCCTTACATTTTCCAGGGTAATGTTGCCCTTTGTAATTGCGCCTGCAATCATGAATGTTCCAGCCTCAATCCTGTCCGGAATGATTTCGTAATCGACGCCGTGCAATTCTTTAACGCCCTCAATCGTGAGTCTGCTTTCACCAATCCCGGTAATTTTTGCGCCTGCCGTGTTTAAAAAATTTGCAAGGTCCTGTACTTCAGGTTCGCGGGCTGCATCCTCAATAATCGTTGTGCCTTCCGCCAATACCGCCGCTGACATGACATTACAGGTTCCCAGCACGGTCGAACCGTATTTTCCTTTCAGAGAGATATCCGTGCCTTTTAATCTGTCCGCTGTGGCATTTATATAACCTTCCGTCGTTTCAATCTGAGCGCCTAACGCCCTGAGTCCGTTTATATGCAAATCAACGGGCCGCTGGCCAATAACGCATCCTCCGGGATACGATACTTTTGCCTTGCGTCTTTTGGTTAACAACGGACCCAGTACGCATATAGAAGCCCTCATCTTTCTGACGAGTTCGTAAGGCGCCGTGTACTTATCATTGTTTTCTCCGTCCCTGAATGCTATTTCAAGCGTACCGTCATCGTGCCTTTTTATTTGCCCGCCGAGATTCTCAAGTATTTTAGATTGGGTCTGTATATCGACAATGTTGGGTATCCCCTTTATCCTGGACGGTCCATCTAACAACAAACAGGCTGCCATAACAGGCAGGGCAGCGTTTTTTGCTCCGTTAATTCTAACGCTTCCCTCTAAACGATGTCCTCCCTCGATGACGATTTTATCCACGGCCATCCTCCATTTGTGCAATGACAACACGGTGTATATGTTGATAATCTCTTACGAAATTTGCCTTTTTAAAACATCCTCTGTCTTCAAACAACCTCGATACTTTACGCGCCTGTTTTTCACCGACTTCAAAAATAACATACCACCCCGGTTTGAGCCATGTATTTGTATTTGCGATAATTCGTTTGAACATTTGTAAGCCGTCCTGGCCGCTGATGAGCGCTACATACGGTTCGAAATCCCTTACCTCCTGCTGTAAAGCGCCGAATTCATCACCTGAGATATATGGGGGGTTGGATACGATAAAGTTTACCTTCGACTCAATCCCGTATCCTTCGAGTGGTTTAAAGATATCTCCGCAGAGAAAAGTTATTTTATCCAGCACATCGTGTCTTTGCGCATTGATTTTGGCAACGGCTAAAGCGTCGGGGGATATGTCTATTGCAAATATCCTGGCCTTGTCTATCTTCTTTGCCAGGGCTATTGCAATATTACCGCTTCCAACCCCGATGTCTACAATCACAATTTCATTATCATAATTGAGAGTTTGTACTTTTTTTATAACGGCCTCCACGAGCAATTCGGTTTCAGGACGTGGGATCAACACCCGTTCGTCTACGTAAAAGTCCAATGACATAAACTCTGCGTGATTTGTGATGTATTGTAGGGGAACCCGATGTGAGCGTTTCCCGATAGCCTCTTTATAACGCATTACAACAGTGTCTTCTACGGGTTTGTCGGGGTGTACATAAAGATCGATACGTTTGCAATCCAGCAGATGTGACAAAATCACTTCTGCGTCCAGAGACGGGGAGTCTATGCCGTGCTCTTGCAGCAGCTTGCCTGCCCAGTGGATGAGGCTGGAAATGGTATGTTTGCCTGGGAATGTATTTTCCGAACTTCCCGTATTGTTTTTATTTTGAGGGGGTAGAATGGGAGATGTGTAATTTTTATTGTGGTTAGATAAAGAATGTAAAGTGAAGCGGGATTTCATCTCCACCAATTATGAACTTGAATTGAAGTTATAATGAATGGCATATTTCCTGAAATATTTAAAATACTTTCTGTCTTTTAGACGCTTGCAGCAAGTTGTTTTAGCTGTTCTTCCTTATAATAGTTCAATAAGGCGTTAATGATATCGTCCAGATAACCCAGCATGACCTGATCAAGATTGTGTACCGAAAAATTTATCCGGTGGTCTGTAACCCTGTTTTGCGAGTAATTGTAAGTGCGGATTTTTTCGCTGCGGTCTCCCGTTCCAATCTGATCCCGGCGTATCTGGTCTCTTTCATTTCGTTTCTGTCCTTCGAATAATTCGTACAATCGGCTTCTTAAAATACGCATGGCCTTTGCGCGGTTTTTGTGCTGGGATTTTTCGTCAAGGCATTTCACAACCAACCCGGAAGGGATGTGAGTAATCCGAACGGCAGAACTCGTTTTGTTGACCTTTTGCCCGCCCGGGCCCGATGCACGGAAGGTATCTATCTCGAGGTCATTTGGATTAATATCAATTTCTACCTCTTCAATTTCCGGCAGAATCGCCACCGTGGCCGTTGAGGTGTGAACCCTGCCGCTGGCTTCCGTCTGAGGAACCCTCTGAACTCTGTGCGTCCCGCTTTCGAAGCGCAGTTTTTGATATGCGTTCTTTCCTTCGATAGAAAAGGTGACCTCCCTAAAACCTCCCAGGTCCGTTTCGCTGCTGTCGAAAAGCTCTACCTTCCATCCTTGATTTTCAGCATATTTGGTGTACATGCGAAAAAGATCAGCCGCAAAGATAGCCGCCTCTTCTCCGCCGGTCCCTGCGCGTATTTCTGCGATTACGTTTTTGCCATAAGTCTTGTCGTCTGTGATAAATAATCCCTTAATCTCCTCCATTATGGCGTCTTCCTGCTTTACCAATTCTCCTAACTCATCCCTGGCCATTTCGGCAAATTCTTTGTCAGCGCCTTCCTGGCTTAAAAGTCCTTCCGTCTCGCGTTTCTTTTCGATGGTCTCTGTCAGTTGGGTGTATTTACTTACCATCTTGGAAAGACTGCCGTGTTCTTTTATATACGTTGTATAACGATTTGAATCCGCAATTATCTCAGGGTCAGACAACAGCCTTTCCAGTTCGTTATATCTTTCGTACATTTTTTCTAATTTTTTCAACAAATTGTCGTTCATTTTTGCTTTACTGGTTCTTCCACCTTCTTGCTCTTTTGTAATCTCTTCTGGAATCGTTCTATTTGACCGGCGCTATCCACAAACTTCTGCTTGCCCGTATAAAACGGGTGGCATTTCGAGCAGACTTCGACTGCGATTTTAGGTCTTGTTGACCTGGTCTTAAAAGTCTCTCCGCACCCGCACGTTACAACAGTTTCTATATATTCCGGATGAATTTCCTTTTTCATTGTTTCCCCCTAAAATAAACAATGCGTTTTGTAAACGCATGACAAAATAAGACAAATAGTTATCCCAAATTACTCGAAAAATTTTAACAAACCATGACGCACTCTGCAATATAAATTTTATTATAAAATTCATTTGAATGTTTGTAGTAAGTATATATAATTATCATTTTAGGTTTTTAGGATTTGTATCTATAACAATTTAAGTTGAATTTATAAGATAATGTTTGAATCAATTACTAATAGTCTTGAAAGTGTATTTAGCAAAATCCGGGGTAAGGGACGCCTTACTGAAACGAACATTAAGGACGGACTGCACGAGGTGCGTTTGGCGCTCCTTGAGGCCGATGTAAATTATAAAGTCGTTAAGGAATTCATACAACATGTTACGGAACGCGCCGTTGGTGAAGAAGTTGTAAAAAGTATCGCTCCGGGGCAGCAGGTTATTAAGATTGTTCACGATGAACTGATCAAACTGATGGGGGACTCTGATACGTCAATCCCTTACAGGGATGGCGGCCAGACGTTGATTATGCTCGTGGGGTTACAGGGCAGCGGAAAGACTACTACGGCCGGCAAGCTCGCCAAAATGATACTTACGAAGGGGAGGAAGCCCTTGTTGGTAGCGGCGGACGTGCAGCGGCCGGCTGCTGTTGAACAGTTGAAAGTGTTGGGACAACAACTTGATATACCGGTATACTTCGAGGCCGGTTCCCAGCCCGTAAAGATATGCAAAAACGCCGTCAAATACGCGGCAGAAAATACAAATGATGTCGTTATTTTTGATACTGCGGGAAGATTGCACATTGACGAAGAACTGATGTCGGAATTAAAGGAGATCAAAGGAAAACTGGAACCACAGCAGATATATTTTGTGTGCGATTCCATGACGGGGCAGGATGCCGTCAATAGCGCAAAGGAGTTTAACACGCAGTTGGGATTCGACGGCGTGATTTTGACCAAGCTCGATGGTGATACAAGGGGCGGAGCCGCCCTTTCGATAAAAGCCGTTACCGGGAAGCCGATTAAATTTGTAGGTATCGGAGAGAAATTGGACCGGCTGGAAGAGTTCCACCCGGACCGTATGGCGTCCAGAATACTCGGTATGGGGGATATCGTATCTCTTGTAGAAAAGGCCCAGCAGGCGATTGATCTGGAAGAAGCCCAGAAACTGAGCAAGAAGATACAGGACGATACGCTTGGCCTGGACGATTTCCTTGCGCAACTCCAGCAGATTAAGAAAATGGGGCCGATCAAGGATGTGCTGGGGATGATTCCGGGCATGGGGAATAAGATGGATGGCCTGAATATTGATGAAAAACAATTACAGAGGGTTGAAGCGGTTATCAGATCAATGACGACGGAGGAGCGGTTAAACCCCGATATCATTAACGGGAGCCGTAGACAGCGGGTGGCAAATGGAAGCGGTACAACCATTCAGGATGTAAACCAATTGCTCAAACAATTTAAGTCAATGAAGAAGCTGATGAAACATTTTAAAGGGAATGAAAAAAGCTTAAAGAAAATGGGAATGTTATCCAACAGTTTACCTTTTGGCAAAGGTATGATACGGTAATTCAGGTGACTGTTATTGGAAATTAGGTACAATTTTAAATTAGTAAGGAGAGAAGAATGGCTGTTAGAATTAGAATGATGCGAATGGGGCGTAAGAATAGACCGTATTACAGGATTGGCGCATTTGATGCACATGAAGAGCGGGATGGAAGGGTTATTGAGAACCTGGGGACGTACGACCCTCTTGAATCGAACAACGAAAAGCAAGTCACCTTGAAAAAAGACCGGGTGGAATATTGGTTAAGTGTTGGGGCAAAGCCAACGGAATCTGTTGCCAGTGTGCTTAAGAAATTTGGTATTGCATTCAAAAAATAAGGTATGAGAATCGATATTTTAACGTTATTCCCAGAGATGTTTGAAAATGTACTGGGACACAGTATTTTAAAGATTGCCAGGGAAAAGGCGCTTGTTCAGTATAAGCTTTTCAATATACGGGAGTATGCCGAAAACAGGCGATGCGTGGACGACAGGCCTTACGGCGGCGGGCCGGGCATGGTGATGAAGCCTGAACCTATATTTAATACAGTCGAGGCTATTGAACGAGAAACAGACGCCCGGTGTAAAAAAATATTGTTGACGCCGCAGGGCGACCGTTTTTCTCAATCCATTGCCAGGGAACTGGCAAAAGAAGCTCATTTGATGCTGATATGCGGTCATTATGAAGGCTTTGACGACAGGGTTCGGACAGGGTTGGATGCAATGGAACTCTCTATCGGCGACTACGTTCTCTCCGGCGGTGAGATACCTGCGATGGTAGTTGTCGATGCCGTAGTGCGATTGATACCGGGCGTATTGGGAGCTCCTGACTCTACGGACAACGAATCTTTTAGTGAAGGTATGCTGGAATATCCGCAATATACCCGTCCGGCGGAATACAGGGGTATGCAGGTGCCGCCGGTGTTGATGTCCGGCAATCATCAGAAAATAAAAGAATGGCAAAAAACCCGCGCTGTAGAAAGGACATCGGAAAGAAGGCCGGATCTTTTAAATAAAACATAGACTGATTTTGAATATGAATTTATACATTAGAAACAGGAGATAGGGGTTATGAATATTATTGATATCGTTGAAAAGGAACAGATGAAAAAAGCACCATCACCGTTTTCAATAGGCGATCAGGTGGATGTATCGGTAAAGATTATTGAGGGTGACAAAGAACGTATTCAGGTTTTTAGCGGCGTAGTGATTGCGAAAAATGGCGGCGGTTTTAAAGAGACGTTTACCGTAAGACGCATTGTCCAGGGTGAAGGCGTAGAGAGGGTATTTCCTATTCATTCACCGAAGATTACGGATATTAAGGTCATAAAATCCGGCAAGGTAAGGCGTGCAAAACTTTATTACATGCGTGGAAGGACGAGTAAAGGAACAAGGCTGCAGGAAAAATTTGATAAAGAAAGCTCAAAAAAGGCGAGCGCAGGAACGCGGACAGATAAAAAATAATTGAGGCTGTGAGTGTCTGTAGGTGATGCCCTTGCCAAATGTCAGGGTTCACGCGTTAGGCTAAGAATTGTTATATAGCTGGTTGCACAGAATTATCCCTCTCTTTTTGGATAAAAAACTTGCAATTATTTTGTGTTAAGTATGTTACTTCAATACTGGCTTTGTTCGGACACAAGATTAAGGAACCGTCTTATAAAAGAGACGTAGGTACCAGAGGGGAGCTGCTTGCCGTAAAATTTCTGAAAAAGAATGGATATGAAATTTTACAGAGAAATTACCGATGTAAACTCGGTGAGATAGATATTGTTTGTTACGATCACGGCGCCATCGCATTTGTGGAGGTTAAGACTCGGTATTCCGATTCCTACGGCCCGCCGGAACTTTCTGTTACAGAAGCCAAAAAGAGGCAGATTGTAAAGGTTGCCTCGCATTATGTCGCAGAAAAGAAGATTGAAGGCATAGATTTCCGTTTCGATGTGGTTTCTATCTTTCACACGCCGACGGAAAAATATCCTAAGATAACTCTTTTTAAAAATGCCTTTTCCAAAAATGATTCAATTCCTTCAAGGATATAAAGCATAAGATATGATAATTGATACCCATGCCCATCTGGATTTTCCGGATTATAAAACGGATCTGGATTCCGTTATGATTCGCGCAAAAGAAGCCGATGTGGGGTGTATTATTAATGTGGGTACAAACCTTTCCGCAAGCAAAAAAAGCGTTTCTTTAGCCCATCAATTTAATAACGTATACGCCAGCATTGGGATTCATCCCCACGATGCCTCTAAGGTTTCCGAACAAGATTGGCAGACACTGGAATCCCTGGTTAAAGAA
The DNA here is from genome assembly GCA_016188675.1 of Planctomycetota bacterium. GTDB lineage: Bacteria > Planctomycetota > Brocadiia > Brocadiales > Brocadiaceae > Wunengus. The sequence continues at coordinate 11,564 of JACPHJ010000041.1, read as the reverse complement.
TCAAAGGTTGTCGCAATTGGAGAAACCGGGCTTGACTATTATCGTAATCGCAGTCCCCATGAAGACCAGCAGCGTATTTTCCGCAAACATCTCGTCTTGGCCAAGACACACAACCTGCCGATAATTATTCATTCTCGTGACGCCGGTAACGACTGCCTGAATATACTGGAAGAATACAAGAATGGTACACTCAAGGGTGTCGTGCATTGTTTTAGCGGAACACATGAAATTGCGGAGAAGTGTATAAAATTGGGGTTGTACGTATCTTTTGCAGGGCCGATTACATTTTCAAATGCGCAGAACTTGCGTGAGGTTGCAAAGTCGGTTCCTGTCGAAAGGCTTCTTTTAGAAACAGACTCACCTTTTTTATCTCCTCAGCCAAAGAGAGGCGAGCGCAATGAGCCTTCCTATTTATCATATATTATTCCTGTGCTGGCTGATATCTATGGTTTATCCGCTGAGGATATTAAACGGATTACCACCTTTAATGCGTATAAACTGTTTGGTATCGGCAAGCCTGAACTGGAAGGGAAGATTGCTTATGCCATACGAAACTCATTGTACATAAATCTTACCAATCGGTGTTCGAATGTGTGTGATTTTTGCATGAGAGAAACTTATCCGATCGTTAAGGGTCATAATTTAGGGCTAAAGAAAGAACCGACTGCAGAAGAAGTAATCCAGGCTATAGGAGACCCCGGTAAATATGATGAAGTTGTCTTTTGCGGCTATGGTGAACCAACAGAACGGCTGGATGAGTTGATAACGGTAGCGAGGTTTTTAAAATCGAAAGGGAAGCGTATCCGGTTGGACACAAATGGTCACGGAGACCTGATTAATGGAAGACCCATTATTCATGAATTAAAAGGACTGATTGATATTATTTGCATCAGCCTGAATGCCGAGACTGCCGAAAAGTACGATGATATATGTAAGCCTGTTTTTGGGAAAAAGACATATCCCGCCCTGATTCAATTTATTAAAGATGCGAAACAGTTTATACCCAATGTACAGGTTTCTATTGTAGAATCACCCGAAGTGGATACAGGAAAATGCAAACAGATAGCTGATGAACTGGGCGTTGATTTCAGGGTAAGAAAGTATAATGTGCTTGGTTGATTTAGATGTAGTAATTTACCGCAAAGACGCACAGGGTACATAACAACCCCCTAAATCCCCCTTTATTAAGGGGAACTTTAGAAATTCCCCCTTAGAAAAGGGGGCAAGGGGGTTGTATTCCGCATACATTTCAAACCGGCTGAACTGTTACTGGACTTTAAGGATTTTAACAAATGTTACGAAAAGCAACTATAGAAGATGTAGAAAAGATATACAAACTCATCAATGACTTTGCGGCAAAAAATGTGATGCTGCCAAGATCGTTGAGCGAACTGTATGAAAATATCAGGGATTTTTTTGTGTTTATTCAGGACGATACCCTGGTTGGTTGTGCGGCGCTCCATATTTTTTGGAAAGACCTTGCGGAGATAAAATCAGTCGCTGTGCTGGAATCCAGCCAACGACACGGGGTCGGTAAAAAACTGGTGAGGGTTTGCATACGGGAGGCGCGTAAACTGTGTATCGCAAAGATGTTTGTCCTTACGTATGTACCCGAATTCTTTGAAAAATGTGGATTTCGCAGGGTAGAGAAAGAATCACTTCCCCACAAAATATGGTCAGAATGCGTCAAATGCCACAAATTTCCTGACTGCGGGGAAATCCCCCTCATTCTCGAACTGGGCAAAAACGGCAAGTAATGTATTGCTTGACATGTTGATGTCTTCGTGATATTTTACTAGTGCATTTCCTTAATATCTTTTATTTTTTGATATTTTTGCGATTAGACCGTGTTCAAAGAAAAGGAAAATATCGGGTTTAAAGGGGGTTTCAATCTCCTGGACACCTATCCGTTAAGATTTTGCAACATTGTGGAAAGAGTCTCCTCTGATGGCATTCCTGAAGTATTTCAATTCCGTTTTCCTGAACAAAAAATTCAGCATGTTATCATGAATCTGTGCCCTACCGAACCATGGGCATTACCTAATTGGATAATTCTTGAACACAAGGCAGATGCATTCCTCAATAAACTCAAAGAGATAAAAGCACGGTACTTTCCGGAGGCTAAATGTTACATAGCCATAAGTAAAAAAGAATACGAACCTGTTTCTGCGGTAAAGGATTATGCACGCAATGCCGAATGGATGGAGGTTTTCTGGTTAAATGCAAAATATCCTCAAGACGACCCCGTCATGCTTTCAAAGATTGTTCTAGACTTAGAAATAAGTTTTGGTCAGGATACAACGACTCAGGGTGTTTTGATTCTGGATGCGCAAACAGTATCGGCCATTTATGAAAACTGTATTCTGGGGAATAAGGTTAATTCGCGTTTCATTGCCCTTTCAGGCACAGGTTTGAAGGAGAATGAGATTGTCAATGTTCAATTGGGAACGTCTCTCGAAAAATTACTTCAGAATAAAATCAAGGAATCAGGCAAATATCGTGTATTTGTAAATGGCCCGTTACACGGCAGGGAAATAACGGATTTATCGCAGAAGGTGGACTGGTCTATCAACAATATTGTGGTTTTAGAGGATATGGATCAGAAGGTAATGTTTCCTATGTTCAAACCGGATGAATTAGTATTAACCACAAATATGCTCGGGGAATTGAGGCGGTGCGTCTATTGTAATTTTTGTGATGATATATGCCCGGTGGATTTAGAAAGTTTCATCTGTCCATCCAAATTAGAACTCTTACAGATCATCAAGGAATGCAAGGCGTTGGATAAACAAACATGAAAAAATTGCTTAAGCCAATCGAGCCGATTATAAGTAAGAGTCTTGACAAGGTTGAATCTTTCATTCACACCTACCCGAAGGTTAATTTCCTGTTTGGAGCCATTTTTGGCGCATTTGACGGTCTTCTCCGCAGCGCGAAGGAAACAACGCAGACACAGCCCTTTATCCGAAACAATTATGATGTGAAAAGGTTTATGGGGGCAGTGCTCGTTGCATTGGTTTTTGGATGGGTGCTTCCTGCCATGTATTTCTTCGGGTGGCAATGTGTTATATCCAGACTGGTGGTATCGTTTGTCGTAGGTGTGTTTGTAGTGGATGTGCTCTGGGCAATTATTGCCCGCGAGGATCATATCAGCGAGGGTGGATTTGTTTCGTGTCTCCTTATTCCCGCGATATTGCCGCCACAGTCACCCCTTTGGTTAGTGGGTTTGGGTGCGGCGCTGTCCATTATTTTTAGGAATGTGTTAGGCGGTGTCGGTAATAATCTGGTGAATCCGGCGCTGTTCAGCCGTTTGTTTTTAACCATCTGTTTTCCGGCTTTCCTGGTTACTGGTTATCAAATGCCGTTTGTAGGCATGCCCGACCTGCATTCCTTTCGTTACGGACTTGATGCCGTAACTCACGCTACACCGTTGACGGCGTTTAAAACCAATGGAGAAGTAACATCTTATCTTTCACTCATTTTGGGGACGTCGGGCGGTTCTTTGGGTGAAACATGCCGGCTGGCATTAGTATTGTCTGGTTTATGGTTAATCAAAATCAAGGTGGTGAACTGGAGGATACCTGTGTCCTATCTGGGGAGTGTGCTTGTCCTTTCCGTGTTTTTTTCGTTGATTCTGGGTAAGGCTGTGGCTCCGCCCATATTCCAGCTTCTGAGCGGCGGATTAATCCTGGGTGCTTTTTTTATGGCAACCGACCCCATAACGACGACGTATAATCAGACGGCAAAGTGGATATATGGCGCAGGGTGCGGGTTCATCACCGTGCTCATAAGGGATTTTACCACGTTGCCGGAAGGGGTGATGTACTCTATCCTGCTCATGAACCTGCTGGCCATACCGATTCAATCGTTAATGGTGAAAATAAAGTATCGGGTATGAGGAGGGTTTATGTCAAAAAACAAAGGTAAGCTATTGCTAATAATCTGTGTCATCAGTGGAATCTGTGGTTTCTTAGATATATGGAAGAACTAAAAAAAATTTTACTCCGAATCGCTTCGATCATTTTGATTACCTTTTTACCCTGTGCGGGTCTTCTCCTGGTATATTTTTATACAGCCCCCAAAATTGCCGAATATTACGATATAAAAGAGAAACGCGCCGTTCTGGATATTTTTAAATTACCATATCGTACAATAGAAAAAAGACTGCTGGGTTTTACCTTCAAGAGTTTTGATAAGAAGGATATCCGGGAGGTCTTTAAGAAAAACATTACAGTAGAAGAGCCATCAGTACCATCTTTTGAAATTCAGCCAGCAGGCACGCAAACAGCCGCGGAGAAACCGAAGGGCGGGAAAAAATTATATAAGTATGTGAAAGACGGAAAGCTTCAGGGCGTCGGATTTGTAGAATCCAAGTTGGGGTATGGTTACAATAAATCCAGCATCATGTCCCTCTTTATTTGTGTGGAACCAGATCTTGAAACATTGAAAGGTATCGAGGTGTTAGATCACAGCGAAACACCCGGTTTAGGCGGCAGGATTACTGAGGAGCAATTTAAAAAGCAATTTGCAGGCAAAAAGTTAAGGCCAAAGATAATGGTAGTAAAGGGAAGGAAGACCGAAAATACTAACGAGGTTGATGCGATTACCGGCGCCACGAATACGAGCAGGGGAATAGAGTCTTTTCTTAATGATGCGATGAAAGAGTTCTGGGAAGGACAAGGAGAGATTAAATGGTAGGACTGAAACGAAGCGTACGATTAATTTCCAAATATTTTATGAGGGATAATCTCATCCTGACGGCTGGCGCCGGACTTGGATTTTGCTCTTCTCTGGCTGTAACGAATAAACTGGAAAATTCCCTGACTATGGGAATTGGTGTGACGCTTGTAACGGCTGGCAGTTTTTGTATGGTGTATCCTTTCAAACGACTTATATCAAATGCAGGTACACATCATAAGATTTCGCTGCTGATGATTATTGTATCCGTCTTTGTGGCCATCTTCGGCTTTTTTGCCCAGGCATTCGTTCCTGAAATAACGGCCAATATAAAGGCATACATTGACCTTATTACCACGAATTGCATCGTGCTTGCCGTAATCTCAGAAGGGTTGACGGTGGATTTCTGGGAAGCGCAGAGGAAGATATTTAAGGCGTGCCTTGGGTATTCCTTGGCCCTGGTCTTGCTTGCATTTTTGCGGGAACCGCTGGGGTTTGGAACAGTTTTGGGATTCCCTGTGCTTTCGGATACGTTCCCACGAGTCGTACTAATGGTCACGCCGGTGGGTGGATTCTTTGCGTTGGCTGCCTTTAGGCTCCTGTTGCGTCCGTTTTTTATTAAAGTGGGGATTGTGTGTACAGAAAAGTCTGCTTGTGAATGTGCAACGGCAACGAATGGTGGAAGTCCTCTACCAAAAGCCTACCCGAAGATGGGCATGTCTAAGGCATCTTTAATAACTTTGGGGTTGGGAGTGTGTCTGTTTATTAGCTTTATCGTACATATACAAACGATTCCCACACTGCATCAGCATTTCTTCATCCTTCTTCCCGTCCTGCTAAACGCCCTTTTCTTTGACGGGATTGTGCTGAGCAAGCTTTTGGGGTTGTGTCCATTGATCAATAAATCACGTCAGATCGATGCGGCATGGAAGATGGGTGTGGCAGTGATTATTGTCACAACGTTATCCACCGCATTAAACTGGATTGTTTATAATCATGTACTGGTTAAATGCAGTGATTTTCTGAGCAAATATTCGTCTCTTCCCATACGGCTGGAGAATATCTTCTATTTGACGGTCTTCATCGTCACCATTGCCGTCTTTGTGCAGATATTGAGTGTGATGTTAAGAAAATTTGCGAAGAATGTCTACGAGCAGATGGGGCAGTTCCTGGAACTCATTACGGTTAATTGCATTGTCCTTGCAAGCGCCACGTTTACCATTCCCACAGGGGCAAAGTTCCTGGTTACGACCACAACAGCGTTTGGGTATGGTCTTCACTGGATGATGGTCGTTGTGTGGCTTGCCCTGTTAAGACGTCAGCGTCTGTTTGTTCCAACGAATGCTTGGGATGAAGATACGGTCGCAATCCTGCTCCTCGGTATCATGGCCGCCATATTTACGGGTATTGGAATGATCCATATTTTTTAAAGAGGTGAATAAAGTGAAAACTATAGAAGTAAACAAAGAAGAAATTATAAATTTCTTGAGATTGGATTTGATATCTGAAATACAATCCTTAAAGAAGTCATTGGAACTTTTTGAAAGGAAGTATAACAAGTCATTTAAAGAATTCGAAAAAAAGATATTAGAAGAAGGAGAGAATTTTGAAAAATGGGATGATTATATTGAGTGGAAGGCATATGACTCTACTTACAAGGATCGGATGAAAGATCTAAAAAATTTAAAAGATGAGAAGAACATTAAAGTTATTACAAGACAGTAATGTAGTTAAGAAATACGAGATTAGGCTGGAGAAAATATTGAAATTTATCGAAATGAAACTCGGAGTAAAACAATGACCATCCCTCTCTTCCTTGGCGCGGGCATCCTTGCCTTACTGGTATTGCTCCTGAGTATATTCAGCGAGGTCGTGTACCAGTTCTTTGGGCGTGGTGAAAAGCGCAAACTTATCGTATTAAGCGACGATGAATACAGGAAAGAACTCGATATCGAGGGCGGGGAAAGGCTTTTGTCTTTGCTTCAGAACAGGGGGTTTAACATCCCTGCTGCCTGCGGTGGTATGGCCACATGCGGCCAGTGTAAAATAAAACTCCACACAGACGTTGGGTTTTATACATCCGTAGAGTCGCCACATTTTGATATGAGAACAAGGGAAGCTGCCAGAAAATATCTGGAGCAAGGGGTTGGTGATGGGTACGTGCGATTGGCTTGTCAGGTAAGGGTCGAGAAGGACGTGAGTCTCTATCTGCCCAAAGATACCCTGCATGTCAAAAAATATTCAGCCAGGGTGATTAAGAAGATACCCATTACCAGCGACAAGATGGAGATGTGGTTAAAACCATCGAAGCCCATTCAATACAAACCGGGACAGTATATCCAGCTTGCCATTCCGGAGGATTTTGCAGAAGAGCATTATAAGAAATACGGGGATTTGATTAAGGAAGCATGCCAGAAATTAGGGAAAGAGTTCGTTCCCTATGTGCCGGGTACAACGTTGTACAGGGGCTATTCCCTTGCTTCTGTAGAACCCGACCTCTTAAAACTCATTGTTCGTATGGCCCCAGTGGATCCATGTATGCCTTTGGAAAAGGGTGGTCCTCCCTGCATAGGGCCGAGTTGTATTCATAATTATATCCAGGAACAAAGCCTGTGGAATTTTTTCCTCGGCGAAAAAATACGTTTCACCGGTCCGTATGGTCATTTTATGTTGAAAGAGCAACCGCATACAGCCGTATTTGTTGCCGGTGGAGCTGGTTTGGCGCCCATACTTGCAGTCATGGAACAATGGTTTCATGAAGGTCGGCAGGATAAGGCCATATTTTTCCTGGGAGAGCGAAGGTTCCAGGACATTCCAACGCTCTATTTACCCAAATGGTTAAAGTGGGAACGCGAGAATCCCAATTTTCAATTTGTGCCTGTACTTTCCGGTGCGTTTCGCGGCGATAATCCCGCCGAGATGAACGATGTGGACAAGAAGTGTTTTTATAACGTTTCTGAGGAGGACAGACAGATTATCAAAGAACAGGGGCTTGTGGATGAGCAGGGCAACCAGTGGAAGGGTCAGGTTGGTTTTATAGGTCCGCTCCTGAGAAAATATCTCTCACCCGACTCTGATATTGCATTTTATCTCTGCGGACCGGCCCCCATGACAGTAACCGTTATTGATTCAGCCGCCAATGTGCTGTATTTGAAGAAAGAAAATGCCCTCTTCGACGACTTTACGGGTACTCTGACCCCATCTGTCGACCTGCTCTATCAGAAGCTCGAAATCAAGGAAAAGATTTTTAGTTTAAACATACCTAACGCCGATAAGCTCATCGAAAAGGTGGGTAACATCCTCATTATCCAGTTGATATTGAAAGATAAGATTGACGCAAGCTACGATTTCCTGAAACAGGTAAGAGAGGCTCTTGATAAATCGCCGAACGAATTGGAATCGATGCTTCTTTCATACAAAAGCTAACCGAAAAAAACCAACCCACTGAGACGCGGAGACACGGAAATAATTATCTTTATTCCCCTCTTGAGAGGGGCAGGGGTGTGTTCTCCCTTGTCCCGTGTTCTTTTTAAGTAGCACGTGTCGGGTGCCGTGTGACGAGGAAACTTGTCCTCGTGAAAACTGGGAAACGTCATTCGCCGCTTGTCACACGTCACTTTATTCAGGCTGTGCTGCGCTATGAAATATATAATCTTAACTACCTTCTTTTTTTGTTTATTTGCAGTTACTTCTAAAATGTTTGCCCAGGAATTTTTTCCCATTACCGATTTCAGTAACAAAGAACTGGCCAAAGGTGAGCCTATAGGTTGGAAGACCCATAAAGGTATTTGCAGAGAGATAAAAAACAGGGTTATGCCCAGGATCGTTGAAATGGACGGGAGAAAGACGCTCTATGTAAATGCCAACGATAACGGCGCAATCCTCTTTAAGCCGGTGCGTCTCAGTCCGAAAGCATATCCCCTTTTGAGCTGGAACTGGAAGATTTCTGGCACTATCCCTGCAAGCAGAGAGAAGGAGGAAGGCGGCGACGATTATCCCGCCGCTGTGTGCGTTGTGTACGGCAAGACGGTTTTCTCTATACCATATTCGTACAGGATTTTGATATATGTTTATGGAAATAACGTACCGGCAGGAGAGCGATTTGAAAACCCCTGTGAAGCCAAAGCAAAAATGATTGTCGTACAAAGCGGGGCGCAGGACGTGGGCAAATGGCTCAGTTACAAGGTGAACCATTATCAGGACTATATGCAGGAGTTCAGGGAAGAACCACCGAAGATTATTTATGTAGGCATTCAGACCAACGCCGACCGCACGCACGGCAAGGTCGAGGCATGGTATTCGGATATTTGTTTAAATAAACAATGAAGATTTCGCTATTTTTCATAGATATTGAAATAACATATCATCCCCGCAGCAGGAAAGAGTGGATGTATTTTGCCGGCACGCTGGTGTCTCTGGTGTTGTGTTGTTTTTTTGCTTGCTACACAATTATCTATGTAAAAGGCGAAATTAAAAAGGAAAAAGATGAAGGGAAAAAAGTGGAAATACAGCTTGGGGAACAAGAGAAAAAAGCCTATACGTTAGATGAGGCCCTCGATATTATCAGGGAACATTTTAACAAATGATTTCCAAAAGAATAGGTTGAGGTAAAACTTATGCTGTGCTTGTCGAATGGGCGGGGCGTATCCCTTCCCCCCTTATTCCCCTAATGGAGGGGGATGTTTTGTAGACGGGGCAGCTCCGTTTAACACATCCTTCACAACTAATCTTGAAATGGCATGGCTATTTACTATAATATTACGATGAATTAGCCCATTGGTTTAATGGAGGAACAAACCATGAAAACAAAGATGACTATGGTTTATTGGAAGGGTGAAAAATATTGGCTTGGAAAACTTCTCGAACACCCGGAAATTATGACACAGGGAGAAACGCTTGAGGAATTGGAAGAAAATATTAAAGATGCATATCTTTTAATGGCGATGGATGACGTGCCGGAAGAATACCAGACGAAAGAAATTGTATTATGAAGCGAACATATCAGAAAATATTTGGGACTTGAGTTGTTTGAATAATAACGAGAATCCGAAACCCGCAATGGTTTTTCCACAGGATATTTGTATCACGTCTAACAGCAAAATAAAACCTGACTCGATTTGTATCCATCTGTCTTGTTTTAGGGGTAGACAGAGTAGGTGGGTAAAGCGGAACGTACCCAACAAAATAATTAAGTAAAGATGGGTTCACTTCGTTTAATCCATTCTACATTACTGACTTTGAGGCTTACCTATTCCTCGAATTGTGAAGGTCGGGTTGGGCGGCTCATGTCAGAACTGCACAAATTGGTAGTCCGATCCGGTCGCAACCGTGCTACCAAAGCCAACGTCTTTTCGCATTTCAACGACGATTGCGGTGTATGCTCCTTTCAAGATCGACTGGTCAACCGATGCCGGATCAGCAGTGTGTTGAACCTGTAGCGCAATGAAATGATTGAGTGGCACGAGTACCCTGTCAGAAGCCCACAACCATGCTGCGGCGTAAGCCGCATGAAAACGGTCTTTCATTTCCAATGTTTCACCATGTCCCGAAATGAAGACTTGTAGTGCAGTGCACATTTCCTCATAGACACGACGACGGCGCTCGGTAACTTGGCTTTCAGCAAGAAGGTCAGCCTTGAGGCGTTCAAGCTCGGAAGTATGAAGGGCTTTAACGCTTTCTACGAGATCAGTGAGGTGGGCGAGGTCTTCCTTCGACGCCAAGTTCTTGCCCTTCTCGGCGACGTAAGAGGGCAAGTAGCCGCGAAGAAGTAAGCCGGCTATGATAAGCCCGGCGATGCTAAGACTCGATAGAACGAGCGCAATTAGTTCCATTGGTAAATGTGGCGATAAGATGCCCAACATGGATTATACCGCCTATATGCGGTCTTTTATTACGGCTATTATGAGAATTTATGTTGGAAATGTACAATAAAATACGCTATTTTGTCAATAATAATACTATAGTGGTAATGATGGGTTCATTTCCTCTGTTCGACAAGTTCAGGACAGGCTTAACCCATTCTTAGTATTTTGGCAGGCTAAAAACTGTAAACTGTAAACTGTAAACTTCAAACTTCAAACTGAAGAGGAACAATGCCTTTAAATATTCCCAATCTGGAAAGAGATAAGATTTTAGCGCCATTCACTACTTACAAGATCGGCGGACCTGCGGATTTGTTTGTCGAGGTTCATACGATTGATGAACTGACGTATGCCGTATTTGAGGCGCGTCGTGAAGGAATTCCTTTCTTTCTCCTTGGCTGCGGGGCTAATATTTTGTTTACCGACAAGGGGTTTCGCGGATTGGTTATCCGTAATCTGGCAAATAAGGTTGATTTTCTTGATAACGGCAAAGTGTGTGTTGAAAGCGGCGCACTCGTTGCCGATCTCATCGATCAGTGTCGTAACCGCGGTTTGTCAGGATTCGAGCACTTTGCTGACATTCCCAGCACGGTTGGCGGGGCCATGTGGCAGAACCTGCACTTCCTCTCGCCAGACAGAAAACGGACGGTATTTATTGAGGAAATAGTCCAGACAAGCCGCATATTTACGGAAGAGGGACAGTTTCGCACGGTCGGGGTCGATTACTTTCAGTATGGTTATGATACGAGCATCCTGCAGGTGCGGAAAGACGTTGTGCTTGACGTTACGTTTCAACTCAGCACAAAGTCGAAAGAAGAAATTCAAACGGTAATCGATGCTAATATCGCTTGGCGTCATGCAAAACAACCGCTCTTAGCGGAGTTTCCAAGTTGTGGCTCGGTGTTTAAAAAAATAGAAGGTATTGGGGCTGGCAGATTGATCGATCAGGCCGGACTCAAGGGCAAACGCATCGGCGGCGCTGAAGTTTCTCCAAAGCATGCAAACTTTATTGTCAATACGGGCAAT
>JACPHJ010000033.1 GCA_016188675.1 Planctomycetota bacterium | reverse complement strand
CGTTTATTAAGTGATAGATAAACACACCCCTACCCCTCTCAAGAGAGGAGTTGAAGAAGTCCCCTCCTGGCTGGGTAAAAAGTCGTTGGGGTTTCGTCTTTCAAACCATAGTTCCTCCCCCTCGATGGGGGAGGCTGGGTGGGGGTGAAAGAAACAAGCTTGTCCTCGTGAAAATTGGGGCTAATCACCCTCCCTTAATCCCTCCCATCAAGGGAGGGAAAACGTGCATTTTAAGTCGCCGAAGGATTAATTTAATGGATAGACCGCTATCGTCATACTGTTTCTTGTACGGGATGACGACAGCAGTGCTTTTAGTTTGGATAATCGTAATAAGTGTGATTGTGGGATTATAATCTTGATGCTTTTTTGGAAATAACATCGGGGATAAGTTGGTTGTATACTCAATCAAGAGTTACAAATTATCCAAATCGCCATCCTCATCGTCCAATGCCCTTTCAATCTCGAATTCGATTTCTCTTCTGGGTTCCAGTACCAATTTTTTATATCTTTCCTTAATAAAAGCCAACCGTTCAGTTCTCTTTCGCTGACTATCTGTTGAATAATTAACATCTAAAATCATTGCAAAACATCTCCTCAAAAACCATACAAAACAAAATAACAAACCAAACTAAGAATTTTACAAATTTCGTTGAAATTATATATTCAACTGCACTAATGTCAAGCCCAAATTGAATAAATTTTTTTCTATGCAAAGGCAATTGCATGGGTATATCTTTATGCGGTAAATTTATTTCTTTTCCCCTTTATGCATAAAATAAAAAACCCTGGAAATTTGTTTAAGACTTCCAGGGATTATTTGCTCAGTTGCCCTGAGAAGAGCGGCTTTATTGTTGCCTTTTCCCTTTGAAACTGCCGGTATAGTCCAATGTTACGGTCCTTTGGAAGAGGCTAAAATATGCGTCTACCGAACCTCTCATTTTCCCGCTCATGCGGCTGTTTTTAAGTTTGCCGGTATATTTTGTTGTATCAAGACTTTCAATGGTTACGTCATAACCTGCATCTTTAAACAGCTCCTCGAATTTTGTTGACAAATAATCCGAATTATATTCAAAAAATACCTTTTTGCCTTCCTGCGTTACACTTCCTACCTCCTCGCCCTCGACATATAAGACACCATCTGAAATTGTGACGTCAAATTCATTTGTGCCACACGTTTTACCCGTAGACGCATTGACGCAAAATTTTTCCTTTACAGACCATGTGCCATCCAGGCTGTTACTTTCATTATTTGTTGCTGCTTTTACATCGGGTGGAAAACCGGTTTTTACAGGGCACAAAAAGGACAACATAGCAACCATAACAAATAGTACGATATTCTTCATGGACTATATCTCCTTAAAAATAAGGTAATCAACAGAAATAGGCGACAGGCAACCTAATTTCATAAATTCTCAGATTTTATATCTTCTGTGTAATCCGCGAAATCTTCTGTGGTTTTCGTTGAAATTGAGCGTGAAAACCGCAGGCAGAATATCTCATTTAAATAAACATGTCAAGTATTTTTACTAATTCCGTCACAATTTAGCACATTGAAAAAGTAGCGCCGATCCCTTGTGGCCGGCATTGTACTTTATTCCCACTCAATCGTGCTGGGCGGCTTGGTGCTGACGTCATACACCACACGGTTGATACCCTTGACCTCGTTGATAATACGACTGGAAATGATTCCCAGTATTTCGTGAGGGATGTGGCACCAGTCGGCGGTCATAAAGTCGGTTGTTTCCACGGCGCGTATGGCAATGACGTTTTCATAGCTCCTCTCGTCTCCCATTACTCCCACCGTGCTCATGGGAAGCAGTACGGCGAAGCATTGGGCAATTGAACGGTAAAGCCCTGCCTTACGTATTTCATCAATAACGATCTTATCTGCATTTCGAAGGATATCTAAGCGCGGTTTCGCCACTTCTCCGATGATGCGAATCGCAAGCCCGGGGCCCGGGAAAGGGTGACGCCAGACTAATTCTTCAGGCAGTCCGAGTTCCTCGCCTATCTTCCGCACCTCGTCTTTAAATAAGAATCGCAGGGGTTCTACCAAATCAAATCCTAATTCTGCCGGAAGGCCGCCTACATTGTGGTGACTCTTAATAGTTACCGTTGGACCTCCGTGTGCTGGTATGCTTTCGATGACGTCAGGATAAAGAGTTCCCTGCGCCAGGAATTTTGCCTGGGATATTTTCTTTGCCTCTTCCTTAAAGATTTCGATGAATTCGTGTCCGATGATCTTGCGTTTTTTTTCAGGATCTGCTACGCCTTTCAACTTGTTTAAAAATCTATCGCGTGCATCGATTGCATGCAGGTCTACCGTGAAATTATCCTTAAATGACTTGATAACCTCCTCCGCCTCGTAATTCCTCAGAAGACCGTTATCTACGAAGATGCAGGACAGGTGATTCCCGATGGCCTTATGGATTAGCGCTGCCGTGACGGCGGAATCCACCCCACCCGAAAGACCGCATACGACACGTCCGTCTTTGACCTGTTTGCGTATATCGGCGACAGAAGTATCTATGTAGGAATGCATCTGCCAGTCGCCCGTGCATGCACAAATTTCATATAGAAAGTTCCGAATGATCTGGCTCCCCTGTAAGGTATGGGTAACTTCGGGGTGAAATTGTACACCGTAGAATGATTTCGTTTTGTGTTTCACGGCGGCAAAAGGGCAATTATGGGTGATTGCAAGGGATTCGAATTCCTCCGGCAGTTCAACTACCTGGTCGCCGTGACTCATCCACACGGTTATGTCTTTCGAAAGTGATTTCAATAATTTACTGGTGTTGTTGACCGTACAGGCCGTCCTTCCATATTCCCGCGTATTTGTGGGTTGTATGGTAGCTTGCAGCATCTGACATCCCAGTTGCATGCCGTAGCAGATGCCTAAAATGGGTATCCCCAGTTCAATAATTTCCTCGTCACACCGTGGGGCGTTTTTTACATACACACTGGCCGGGCCGCCGCTGAGGATAATGCCTTTTGGGTTGGCTTTTTGTATCTGTTCCGCAGTAATCTTATGTGATACGATCTCGCTGAAGACGTTATTCTCCCTTACCCGCCGTGCAATGAGTTGTGCATATTGAGAGCCGAAATCGAGGATTAAAACTTTTTCCTTATTCTCTTCAATCATTTCACTATCCTTGATATAATTTTTATTATTCCTTTTTAGCCTGTATCACCCGCCACAAAGGCACAAAGACACGAAGGAAAAAACAAGGCAACAATTTGGCATTCCAACCAACAGTTGCTTTTTTTTGTGTCTTCGTGTCTTAGTGGCGGATAAATTCAATTGAACATACTTAATCAAAATTAATTTAAAATGGCAATGAAAAATATTGGTTACAAGGTGCCTAAAGAAAATAAAGAGATATTTCTCTGTCCGGCGTTAGACCGTATTCCTGGTTTGGTGCAGGAAAACAAGCTGAAGATGAATGGTTTTAAACTTAAAATAAACGGCATTCCCTTTCAGGCGCTGAGAAATAAAACACGTGAGGAATTGTTACGCAAGGCAGTACTGTATACGAACGGGATCAAATCTTTGCTTCGATGGCAAGGCAGACACGGACAACACCCTTTAATCCCCACTAACAAAGGGGAACATAGGGGGTTGTCCCTGCCGCCCTTAAATAGGCAATTATCTATTGAAATTCCTCAACATCAGGATGAATTACACGTCAAAGGACAGTTTTTGGATTATGAATCAATTAAAAATGTACCGATCATTCAGACAGGTCACGAACCGATTTTGTATCATCCCGGTGTCTGGATCAAGAATCACCTTATCCACTTATTAGCTAAAAGACTCGGCGGCATTGGCGTAAATATGATAGTAGACAATGATGGTTGTAATATGGGTTTTATGTATGTGCCGATTTTATCAGAAGAATCAGCATCTGTTGGGAAGGTATCTCTTGTAAAGAATAAAGACCATGTGGCGTATGAAGAGATTGTGATAGATGATTTTGGATCGATACTCCAATTCAAAGAAGAAGTTATTGACCTGCTGAGTAAAAATGCCTTTCGGGAAGATGTAAAAACAATCATGGAAGATGTGCAGACTATGTTTGAACAGTTTACCGATAGGATAGGGGGGTACTATCAACAAGGCTGTAGTGATATGGTGGGTTTATTAACTGCTGCCAGAATATCATTGGAAGAGGATTTTGGCATAGAAAATCTGGAAATTCCCATATCGTGGATGTGTGATACAGACGGGTTCTATCATTTTTTATTGCACATTTTATATGATGCAGGACGATTTGCTAAAATCTATAACGAGAAATTGACTGAATATCGCGGCATTCACAAGATTCGTTCAAAGGCCAATCCACTGCCGGATTTGAAGGTTTTAGGTGATTCGGTAGAATTACCTTTTTGGGTATGGAAGGCAGGCGGACAACGAGCCAGGTGTTATGCGTTAAATAATGGGGATGATATAAAAATAACAGATAGAATTGATACTTTGGTTATTCTGAAAAAAAGTAAAGATTCAATGGAAAACATATCGAGGTTAAAGACGTTAAAGGAATCAGGTTTTAAGATACGTCCGCGCGCCATCACAACGACAATGTTTTCCCGTCTGTTCTTTTCAGATGTCTTTATCCATGGAATTGGGGGGGCAAAGTACGACACCATTACCGACGAAATCATAAAAGAATTCTTTGGCATAGACCCTCCTGGTTTCGTCACGATTTCTGCGACCTTATTTTTACCCTTTGACGCTTATGATTTGGATGAGAGTGTGCTATATGACTCACAAAGAATTATTGATGATATGCGTTATAATCCTGAGCGATATGCTCAAAAAGAAACGCAAAGTGAACCGGAGTTTATGAGCAGAGTTGAAGAAAAACAAGGGTTGTTAAAAATGATGGCCGTAGGTAACGCAGAGGAGAAAAGACGGTATTTTAATCGGATCAAAGAATTGAATAAATTAATGTTGTCTCGGATAACTCCTGAAATTCAAAAGAAGCAGAACGAGATGCAAACAATTAGCAGTAAATTAGCCTATAATGAAGTCGTAAGATTTCGGGAATATCCCGTCTGCCTGTATTCTATGAAGGTTCTAAGTGAGTATTTGCTGAATATCTTCTCCTGAGTGTAAAATAAAGATATACAGCCGTGATGACGCTAATTACAGTGCTAATGATAATAAGGTTTGTTTTAAGGATAAGGACGGGATAAAAGGCCTCTTTAACATCAATTTCCACCAGAAGCACCCATGTAACGTCCCTTAAGTTTTCGAGTGATGTATAAGCGCTGAGTACAGGGATATTACGATAGTCTTTTACAACATTTACGTCGGTGTTTCCACGAAGCGCATCGCGGGTTGCCTCTGTATTAATTTCAAGTTTTAAAATAGTATTTTGACTGATAAATCTTGATTTCGAACGCATGAAGTGGTCTTCGCCCACAATATAAATCTCACCAGTGTCGCCCAGCCCGTCACGTTGCGCCAAAATAATGTCGATCCTGGAATAAGGCACCTCGACAATAACGGTACCTAAGAGTTTATTGGTAAGGTCATATACGGGGGCTGCTGCCATGAAGATAAAGTCTTTTGCCTCTTCGCACCACGTTAAATCAGAGAATTTAATGTTATTTAGCCCTTCCTTAAATACTTCACCGATGCTAAATGAACTGTATTCGCCGGTCTTCAGATTTGTACCAATATACTCATCCCTTTTGACTCCGAAACAAATATTCCCGTCTGTATCAACCAGGAACATGTTGTTATAACCGTATTGCCGGAGGAAGTGTTCAAGCAGGGGGCCGTAATAGGTGTCTACCTGTTTGTATGAAGAGTCCTCAAAACCGCCCGCCCTGAAGGCATTAGAAAAACGCGGTAAACTCTGGACGACCAGCGGGTTTTTCGAGAGCACATTTATGTCTCCGTATCTCTCATGGAAGAAGTTTTGGATTTGCATTTTTTTGATTTCGCGGACAGAAATCAAGTGGTTTATGGCCATGTTCCTTATGGCAGGGCTTAGCGCTCTATATGTCAAGGGGCCCATGATTACTAAAAACGTAAAAACAGCAATCCCCGAAGCGCTGAGAATTCTATAAATCGGTTTCAATTTGCCAATTCAAGTTCAGAAAGATACTTGCTCCGATATGTGTAAATAATTGTGAATAAATTATTTTGTGGCAACAAATGTTTTTACAAGATAATACAAATATATTTAATTTTGTCAAGCTTATTAAATGATTGATTGATACGATTCTATAAGAAATGTCAAGTCTTCAATGTCCCCGCCTGTTATTTCAATGGTGAAGTGTGTAATTTGATTTTTTTTAAGGATACTGATAACTCTGTCCATATCCATATCGTATTCTCTGGAGAAATGGGAATGGGTGTCGCCATCAGGACTTTTAAAGTTCCAATTGAGGGGAGTTCGGTTGGTGTTCAGATGCACGCCAATTACCTCACATTGCTTACAGATCGTGTCAATGCCTGCGTAAAAGTCGAATTTGTTCAAAATGGCGGATGCCCACAGGTGTCCTGTGTCAAGCCAGATTGGGCAGTCAAGATACATGAGGTGTGCAGGTGTCTGGTTGCCGTTGCCAATGCCGGGGAAGTCATTTTCTAAGCAGAGTGTATAGGACGGATACCTTTTCCTGAGCTGTTTCATGTTATTTTTCGCGGTATTTTGATAATTACAAAACTCTTCCGTTTCCAGGAATTTCGGGTCCATTACCCGTGTGTCGTTAAGCCGGTATTTATTATCCATGGCATCACGTAATACTTTGCCGTAATTGGCAGGGTCGTTTTTAATGGGTTTTTGTGTCATAAAAAATCCGTGAAACAATGCGATGTTACTTCGCAGCGATTCCATGACAAATGCAGTATTTTGAAATCCGGAGACGATGGTATTAAAATCGTTGTTAGCTAAATTTATAAAATAATCAGAAAATACAGGGGCGTGTATCGAAAACCCGACATCAAGGTCTTTGAATTCGTTATACAGCTCTTTTGTAATAGAGTTATGCAACTGGATGCCAAATTCATAACCTTGTGATTCAATATAGTCCCGGCATCGTCTGATCTTTGCCCGTGTATCTCCGGAATGAAAACACATAGAGCTCAGTTCTATTTTTGTAGGCATTTAGTCTAAAATAACCTCACATAAATTTCATAATTGTCTGGAAACTAACCTTAACACATGTTTTAGAATAAGTCACGGGAACCACAGATTGCACAGATTCCACAGATAAAAAACTAAATAATCTGTGGAATTTCACAGTCCAAAATCTGCGTAATCAGTGAAATCTGTGGTTTCAAGCTCTTTTTATCGGTCTGAAACTTCGTCTCGTTAGTCATTTTAGTATAGAAACTTTTTAGAAAAATGAAAGACGATTTCGCAAATTTATAATTTTTTATCAGCGTATGTATTAAAATTCCTATTTGACGAATAGCCGGGGAAATATATTCCGATAGACGGCTTTGTCTCATAATAGGTTCATTTACCGGATTTTCTGAAGGGTATCTGTAATTTGAGATAAGAATATACCTTAAGGCAATATTAATTCCCGGTTCAAACAGATAAATTGACAAGGTACATAATTTGCGAATTTTTATATACAAACGTATGAATAATGGAAATATTTTCCCATTTGACTATTTTCCGGCGCAAAAAAGCTATGATAGAATCATCCGGCGTAAAAGCAAGCTATAAGCTTGCGGAGCATGGTGTTCAAATAAGCGCCTATAATAGCGCGGAGACAACTTCCTTTAAGAATATTATTTATGACGAATTAAGAAGGCAAGATGCAGAGAATACACCAAAATATGATACATTAACTACCCGAATTGAAAGCGGCATACTATCCCAGCTTGAGCGCAGTAATTTTGAGACGCGGTCATTATACCCCGGTACAAATGAAGCACCGTCATCGCTATCATTAAAAGATCAATTTAAAAAATACAAAGAAGACCAATTACTATCAAAACCAGGGGGAGATAATTACACTATAAATAAAGACGGCAATGGAATAGATTACAGTATAGACCAATCCAAATTTACCAGGCGGGTCGGAAAAGACCTCAAAGACGCCGGTGAAAATTTCAAAAATATGTTTAAAGATATTGGTACCGGCGCAACTATTAAGTATGTTGATAAAGACGGCCATATCCGGGAAGCCAAAAAGACGGGGTTTGCCGGTACCGTAATTAATTTCTTTAAGGATATGGCCAGCGGGGTCACATGTGGCAAGTACACGCCTAAAGGAGAAATTGCCCTGGAGAACGCCCTGGAAGCGACAAAGCATTTCTTCAAAAAAATATTTGTGGATGCCCTGTTTAAGGACGCGGTTGTGGGGATACCGAGAAGCGCCATTCATGTAGGAGAGGACGCTGTTTTCGCATGCATTAACCTTGCAGAAACAGTTCCGGATGCTACGGTTGGCAATTGTAAGGCAGGGCGGGTGGCAACAACAGAATTCTTTGATGATACGCAGGTATTTATAGACTTTGTTACGGACGTCCTTCCCATGGGTGAAGCAGGTTCCAGGACACATGCCTTTACATTTAAAAAGGGTCTCAAAGGTCTTCCTGTTGTTTATAATATCACTTCGCCTGAACAAGGGGTGGATGATGATAAATGGAAATATGTACGAAATACACCTCTCAGGAAGACCCTTGAATCGGTGGCAACATTTATACCGGTCCGAATGTAGATAATCTAAAATTGTATTGATATTCATCCTAATATTGATATAATTTTTCTAAAGGTTTTAGCGCCAGTAGCTCAGCTGGATAGAGCATCGGATTTCTAATCCGGCGGTCGAGGGTTCAAGTCCTTCCTGGCGCGCCAAATGAAAAATATCAATATTTTATATACAGTGTGGTGGGCGTAGCTCAGTTGGTTAGAGCATTAGACTGTGGCTCTAAGGGTCGCGGGTTCGAATCCCGTCGCTCACCCCAACTTAATTTTCCGCAAATCAAATGCATGAGTATTTTGATTTGATAGAAAATATAGTCAAAGTAACCAAAAGCCGAAGTTCCTGATTGTTATCCAGGAACTTCGGCTTTTTTTGTTAAGTTTTTTAAGTGACGAGTGTCAGGCGCCGTGTGACGAGAAAAAACGTCACCCGCCACTTGCCACACGTCACCTTTTCTCGCTTTGGTTGCAACTCCGCCGTAGTATGGTATAATTTCCATACATATGGAATTTGCACCACATCTATATAGAATCAATGCTATAAATTTATAGCTTTTTTCTAACATTTCCATTTAAAATCATTGTAACAAAGGAATTTTTAAATCGGCCCAAAATGGAATTTCTTTCACTACTTAAAATGATAAGTAGGCTAAAGTTACACATGTGTTTGATTATTCAATTTATTTAATTGGAATGTCTGTTGACAGAGATTCCAAATCATTAAAACATAGCGGGAATAAAACTTGCGCTTCTCCTTAAAAAAACTTTATTAGGTTATCGAAAGAAATTTTAAGGGGATAATTATGGATATAGAATTCAAGAAACCTCTCATTCTGGTTGTAGATGATGAAGAAGATCTCTGTGAAATGTTGGTTAAAATATTCTATGAAGAGGGTTATGTAACTGATATGGCAAACAGCGGGAAGGATGCCATCAAAAAGATAAGGGAAGGCGGTGTGGATTTTGTGCTGCTTGATATTATGATGCCTGAAATGAACGGTATAGAGACCCTTCAGCAGATAAAGGCCATCCGGCCGGAACTTCCTATTGTAATGATCACGGCCTATGCCACTCTAAAAACAGCCCAGGAAGCTATGAGGCTTGGAGCGTATGACTATATAACCAAACCATTTAACCTCGAATGTATCAAGGAGGTTATAAAGCATGGATTAGAGGAACAACAATACGCTAACGCATAAACAATGGGACGCCGACTTATTTATATACCGATTATTCATACCGAGGTCGACATGGGCTCATTAGCAGAGTCATTAAAGAAAGAATATATTAAAAAGTACGGTATACATAAGTGGGAACAACACCTGAAAAAAATAAACGATCTATGGACGGGTATTGAAGAACGTTTAAATAAAAAGAATCTTTGTTATAATAATGTTAAGGTCTATCAGGATGGTTTGCCGGTCTGTGGAAAAGAATTGGAAATTGTTCGGGATATCGCAAATAGCGGGGGGAGAAATCATCAGTTGTTGCTCAAACTTATCCAGCATGGAGCAACCTTAACGGGAACCGAAGACCCGGCATTATTGATAAAAGAATATAAATTAATCAAAGACGCAACCGAAAGAAAAGGCGCTGAAAAGGGCGCAGATGGGCGCACTAACTACATGGCAGAACGAGATGCGTTTATTGCAAACCGAATTGATACGACTTTAAAGGACGGAGAAACCGGGATACTTTTTTTGGGTATGCTTCATAAGGTAGATGAAAAACTACCATCCGATATAGTGGTTGACTATTTAATTTACCACCTGCCATTCAAAGAGGCAGTGGGTGAAAAGAAAAATCCGTAAACAATGGCAAACGATTCCAGCGTAAGCGTCCTCATTATAGACGATGAAGCAGATATGTGCGAGATGCTATCGCACGTCCTCAATCAGGCGGGATTCACAACCTACACAGCGCACAACGGGACTAGCGGGCTTGAGGTATTCAACAAGGAATTGCCAAATGTGGTCATTCTGGATATTCGTATGCCCGGCATGAACGGGATGGAGGTGCTGAAACAAATCAAACAAACCAGCAGCGAAACCCCTGTAATTATCATTACCGCCTATGGGGAAATACAATCAGCGGTCGAGGCCGTCAAACACGGCGCATTCAATTATTTTAACAAACCTTTTGATAATGAGGAGGTTGTGCTCACGGTAAAGAAGGCCCTCGAAGAAAGGGCTATGCGTCAGGAAATTCGCATGCTCAAAACGCAGTTGAGTTTCGCTATGCCACTGTTTGAGCAGATGGGAAATAGCGCCGAAATTGCCAAGGTAAACGAATCGGTTGAATGTGTGGCTCCAACCAATTTTACGGTCGTTATTTACGGGGAGACAGGTTCTGGTAAGGAACTGATAGCGAGGAGCATCCACAATCGAAGCCCCAGGTGCGGCCAACACTTTGTTGTAGTAGATTGCGGTTCAATTCCGGAAACCTTGATTGAGAGCGAGCTTTTCGGATTTGAGAAGGGTACCTTTACCGGCGCCGACCAGAAAAAGATCGGACAATTTGAAATAGCCTCCGGTGGCACAATATTTCTGGATGAAATCGGGAATTTACCCAAACTTATGCAGGGTAAATTGCTGCGCGTGCTTCAGGAACGACGAATCCGGCGTCTGGGAAGCAATAAAGAGATTGACGTAGACGTGCGTGTCGTTGTGGCAGGAAACGAGCGTCTGGAATATCTTGTAGAATCAGGGCATTTTAGGATGGACCTGTATCAGCGGCTGAATGAATTTTGCATCGAGATACCGCCGTTGCGGCAACGGAAGGATGATATCGTATTCCTCTGCAAGAGATTCCTGGATACCACCAACAAAGAGCTCAATAAAAATGTTCGCGGCATTACAAAAGAGGCGCTGGAGATATTACTGACATACAACTGGCCGGGCAACGTAAGAGAGCTAAAAAATGTTATTCGTCGTGCGGTATTATTAGCAGTTGATATTATAGAACCCAAACATCTTCTTATAAAGACACAGGAACAAAGGCAGGAGACAGGCGCTTCCGTTGAGCAAGTAACAAGTGCGGCAAATCAGAAGGATGGCCTTACCATTCCGCAGGTTTCGGACATGAACAACGGTAATAACCTTTCTCTCCGCGACATGGTCGCTAAATGCGTCGAGAATGCTGAAAAAAAGATGATTACCGAGGTGCTCAAACGGACCGGTGGAAACAAGAGCCAGGCCGCCAAAATACTTAAGATCGATTACAAAACCATGCATTATAAGGTCAAGAATTACGGAATTAAAATACAGAGCGAAAACTGACAATTCATACTTTTTTTGAAAGGAAAGACGTTATGAGTGCTAAAAAGGCGGACAAGAAGGAAACGGGGGGCGAATTTGATGTGGGATTAGGAGGCATCTTTAAGGGGTTAGGTGATCTTGTGGAAAAACTTTCAGATCTTGCAGAAAAAGGAGAGGAGTTCAAAAAGACGGGCGAGATCAAAGGTCTGGACAAAAACCTGAGTGGTATGTTTGGCATTTCCATAAAGGTGGGGGGGCTGGGCTCGGATAAAATAAAGGTGGAACCCTTTGGCAATATACACAAAGATAGAAAAGGAGAAGCCGTTGTAGATGAAGTGCGGGAACCCGTTGTAGATGTCTTTGAAGAATCGGATCACACCATGATTGTGGCCGAAATGCCGGGGGTGGATGAAAAAGATATCAGTTTAAATTTGAAAGACGATATATTGCAGATTTCAGCGGAAACACGCGGGAAAAAATATCACAAAGAAATCTTCCTGAAAGAGAGTTTTACTAAAGATAAGATGATACATACGTATAAAAACGGAATCCTTGAAATAAAATTAATGCAATAACATATTTACCACTGAAACACGGAAGAGCGGAAACACAGATAAATCAACTTAGAATTGGAAGAACTCACAGGAAAAATTATTTCCTGTGCAATAGAGGTTCATAAAAAATTAGGCCCTGGATTCCTGGAATCTGTTTACCAGACGGCTTTGCCAATGGAGTTAGCCAAACATAGATTAACTGTAGAGACCCAAAAAGGTATAAAGATATTTTACGATAACAAAGAAATCGGTTTACATAGGCTCGATTTAGTGGTTGAAGGGCATGTAATCGTTGAACTGAAAACGGTAAAAGAATTTGACGATAGTCATATAGCCCAATTGATATCCTATTTGAAAGCCTCTGGATTAAAAGTAGGATTGCTGATGAATTTTGCAAAAGAAGTCTTAAAAATAAAAAGGGTTGTGAATTGATAGTGTTTCTTTCTGTGTTTCCGAATTTCTGTGTTTCAGTGGTAAAGTTTGACAATAACAAAATTTATGGATAAAAGACGATGAGTGAAATAAATTTAAAGGTTGCAGAGGCTGTAAAAAAAGATGTGGGACGGGGATTGGCGCGGATTGATCCTGCCGATATTGAAAAACTAAACGTCACGATTGGAGACATTGTAGAAATCGCGGGTAAGAGGCGCACCGTCGCTAAGGTAATGCCGGCATTTAAGGAGGAGCGGGGCAAGGGTATTATTCAGATCGACGGCCCTACCCGTGGGAATGCCCATATAAGCCTTGATGAGAAGGTAACTGTAAAGAAGATACCATGGTATCCCGCCGATAATGTTGTCCTCGCTCCCGTCACTGCGGTTAACCTTGAGCGGGACAGCAAATATATTGGAAATCTGCTCGACGGGCTTCCAATTATTGAGGGTGACCGTATACGTGCCACGCTGTTCGGCAGCCGGTTTACCGATTTTGTGGTAAAAAGCACGACGCCCAAAGGAGTCGTGGTAATCAATCCCACTACGCTGTTAAAATTCGCCGAGGGAAAACCGGGAGTTAGTGAGCGTTTAAAATTTTCGTACGAAGACATAGGCGGCCTCGGCCATGAAATACAGCGGATACGGGAGATGATTGAACTCCCGTTAAAACACCCTGAGGTATTCGAACGATTGGGAATAGACGCCCCAAAGGGCGTGCTGCTATATGGTCCTCCGGGCTGCGGAAAGACACTCATTGCGCGGGCCGTAGCCAACGAAACCGATGCGCATTTTATTACAATCAACGGGCCGGAGATTATTCATAAATTCTACGGAGAAAGCGAGGCCCGGCTTCGACAAATATTTGAAGACGCAAAAAAGCATGCGCCGAGCATTATCTTCCTTGATGAAATTGATGCCATTGCTCCAAAACGTGAACACGTGGTGGGTGACGTGGAGAAAAGGGTCGTAGCACAACTCCTGGCGCTTATGGACGGGCTTGATAATCGGGGACATGTGATTGTCATAGCCGCCACGAATATACCAGGGGCGCTGGATCCGGCGCTGCGACGTCCAGGACGTTTTGACAGGGAAATATCCATACCCATTCCCGATCAAAATGCACGGCTTTCAGTTCTCGAAATTCACAGCCGCGGCATGCCCCTCTCTGAAGATGTGAATCTCAATAAACTGGCGGAAATTACTCACGGCTTTGTAGGCGCAGACCTCCAGGCGCTTTGCCGTGAAGCCGCCATGCTCTGTCTGAGAAAAGTCATACCGGAGATGGATTTAGGGACATCGAATATTCCTTATGAAACCATGATGAATTTAAAAGTAAGCATGGATCACTTCATCGAAGCGCTGAAAGAGATAGAACCATCTGCGCTGCGGGAGGTATTTGTGGAAATTCCCAATGTGCGCTGGGAGGACGTAGGAGGACTTGAAACTGTCAAACAACAGATTCGGGAGGCGGTGGAATGGCCGTTGAAATATCCGGACATGTTCAAACAGGCAAAGATCAATACACCAAAGGGAATTCTCCTTTACGGCCCCCCGGGAACGGGGAAGACCCTTATGGCTAAGGCCGTTGCCAACGAGACAAAGGTCAATTTTATATCTGTCAAGGGGCCTGCCCTGATTTCGAAATATGTCGGCGAATCTGAGCGCGGCATCAGGGATACGTTTAAAAAGGCAAAACAGGCTGCCCCCTGCATTATCTTCTTTGATGAACTGGATGTAATAGTGCCGAGGCGCGGAGAAGGCGGCGATTCGCATGTAACGGAACGAGTCATCGGCCAGTTCCTTACGGAAATGGATGGCATCGAAGAGTTGAAGGGAGTCCTGGTGCTTGCAGCCACGAATCGTATGGATCAGATAGACCCGGCGCTGCTTCGCGCAGGGCGGTTTGATTATCTTATCGAAATTCCCATTCCCGACGAGGAGACCCGTTTGATGATATTCAAGGTGCATACAAAAGACAAACCCCTGGAAAAGGGGTTAGATATGAAGAAATTTGCACAGGAAACCGATGGGATGACGGGCGCCGATATAGAGTTGATTTGCAAAAAGGCTGCACTGACGACTGTCCGTAACGCAATCAGCAAACAGGGTGAGGGCAGTAAGGAATTGTTAATAACCGCAAGTGATTTTGATCATGCCATAGAAGAAGTAAAGAGGAGATAATAAGTATCTCATGCAACCTCATCGATTTATTATATAGGATTTTCATTTTAATTGTGCGGGTTTCGGGGTGGCATGGGCAATTCCATAAATCAGGCCTTCGGCAACTTTTTTAAGAGAGCATCGAACCGCAGAACAAGGAATATCGAATATTGAAGTAAAAATACTTCATCATTCGGCATTCCTTGTTCGATATTCGGCTTTCCGCTTTTCAATGTAGAGCGAAGCGTCTCTTCGCTTTGTTGCTGGTTCAATCGTTCACGATTGAACCTAAATATTTGGCATTGTTGACGATGGCGTCGGTTTAAACCCTACGCCACGGTTCGAAACATCTGGTTCAATCTGCAAGTGTGAACCAGCTATAAGACTCGAAATAAATGCAGAATTACAACCCCCTTGCCCCCTTTTCTAAGGGGGATATCGTTAAGTCTCCTTTTCTAAGGGGATTTTGTTAAGTCCCCCTTAATAAAGGAGGATTCAGGGGGTTGTCTATACCATTAAACCATACACGTGAACTGTTACCGAACCCACGCGAAATGACGCGTTCTGTAAACTGGCTAATAGTTTTGACGCTATGGCTGCGGTGCTTGCCTGGATAATTAACGATCACCAGAGAGCGTAAAAAATGCAGGATAACCAAATAAAAATATTGCTGATTGAAGACAATCCCGGTGACGTTGGATTAATACGGGAGATGTTGAAAGAATCCGGCGATGCGCGGTATGAATTGTCGCATGCTGACTGTCTGTCATCGGGAATGGAGTTTCTTAAAAAAAACGAGTATGACATATTATTACTCGATCTTGGGCTGCCGGAAAGCCAGGGGTTTTCCACGCTCAACAAAATCCTCTCCCTGTCATTAAAATTGCCCATAGTGATACTAACAAGCCATACTGACGAAATGTCCGGAATTGTGGCTGTTCAAAAAGGTATACAGGACTATCTGGTGAAAGGCCGATTGAACAGCAGTTTACTGGTACATTCCATACGCTACGCCATCGAACGTAAGAAATTGGAGAATGAACTGGTCATAAGCAATGGATTTCTGGAACAACGGGTGCAAGAAAGAACATCTGCACTAGAGATGGTTAACAAAATGCTCCAATTAAAGATTGATGAACTCCTGGCGACAGAAGACAGGTTGAAAGAAAATGAGGAGAAATTACGACTATTGATTGAGTCCAGCCAGGATGGTATTCTCGCATATGACGGAGACATCCGTTATACGCTATGGAATAAGGCCATGGAACGAATATCAGGTATGAAAAGGGAAGACGTATTGGGTAAATCGCCCTTCGATGTATTTCCATTTCTCGATAAGATTGGCGAGGGAGAAGCCTTTAGAAACGCCGTAAAAGGTGAGGTAACAAAAAGTTCTGCAATGCCGTATGATATCCCGCAAAGGGGCAGACGCGGCTATTTCGAGAGCGCTCACTTTCCATTGTATGACATACACGGCGCAATTGCGGGAGGAGTGGCTATCATTCGGGATGTTACAGAGGGCAGGGGGATGGAGGAGGAACAAAATAAATTAAGAGAGCAACTGTACCATGTACAGAAGTTAGAATCAATTGGTACCCTTGCAGGCGGTGTTGCCCATGACTTTAACAATATCCTCGCGATAATCATAGGGTATGGAAATATGCTTGAAAAAAATATAGGGAAAGATAATCCATCCTGGTTTTATGTCCAAAAGATTCTGAAATCAGCAGAAAGGGCTACCAATTTAGTCCAGGGACTCCTGGCGTTTAGCAGAAAACAGGGAAGCACCCAAAAACCTGTAGTTATAAATAAGATTCTCATTCAGGTAAAAAATCTTTTATCAAGGCTTATCGGCGAGGATATTGTGCTCGATGTCGTGATTACCGATAAGGAATCCATAGTAATGGCTGATAGTGGCCAGATAGAGCAAGTATTGATGAACCTCGCCACAAATGCAAGAGATGCTATGCCCAATGGAGGAAAGTTAACCATATACTCAGATGTCGTTGTACTGGATAATGAATTCATAAAAAACAATGGATACGGCAAAATCGGGACGTATGTACTGCTATCTGTTTCCGATACGGGTATGGGTATAGACAAAAATATTCAAAGGAAAATTTTCGAACCGTTCTTTACAACCAAGGAGACAGGAAAGGGGACGGGTCTTGGACTATCAATCGTATATGGGATAATTAAGCAGCACAATGGCTACATATGTGTTGACAGTGAACCGGGCAAGGGCGCTACATTCAGGATATACTTGCCCGTAATTACTAAATCAACGGCTGAAGAAGGAAAACCACCGCCACTGCCTGCTTATCTCAAAGGGACGGAACTGATATTGTTGGCAGAGGACGAGGCGGAAGTCAGGAGTCTTGCAAGGTTACTCCTTGAAGAGGCAGGATACAAGGTTATAGAAGCAACAGACGGGTGTGATACGATAAATAAATTTATGGAAAATAAAGAAGACGTACGTCTTCTTTTGTTGGATGTGATAATGCCGGTGAAGAACGGCAGAGAAGCGTATGAAGAGATAAGGAAAATACGGCCCGATATAAAAGTCCTTTTTATGAGTGGTTATTCTAAAGGTGTTATTGACAAAAAAAGTTTTCCAAAAGAAGGATTGCATTTTATTTCCAAACCGTTTTCTCAAACAACGCTTTTAAAAAAGGTCAGAGAAATACTGGATAACTCATCAAATGAATAATACGCCGTCAGACACTTTTCTGGGTATTTATACTTACTGTCTTGCCAGGACACCCGTAACATTTCCACATGCCATGATGGGTATTGACGATGTGCATGAAGTCTGCTCCGTGGAACATGACGGTATTTTTGCTGTACTTAGCCACGTATCCTTAAAGGAATATAATGAGGAGGCGCTTGAGAAAAATATGACTGATGTGGCATGGCTTGCACCACGTGCAAAGAGGCATGAAGAGGTGATAGAGTTTGTCATGGCCCATGCCATGTCAAATCAAAATGCAGCATCTTCTCCCACTCTCTTTTTCTCCCATTCTCCCATTCTTGAAGAACGAGGGGGAGAGGGGGAGCAGGGGAGAGAGGTTATAGAGAAATATTACACTCCAGTCATTCCCCTGAGGTTTTGTACGATTTATAAAAACCAGAAAGGCCTCTTTAAGGCCATAATGCCTCACAGGGAAAAGATCCGGAATTTTCTGGATTATACCGCTGACAAGATCGAATGGTCGGTAAAGGTTTTTTGCGATAAGACAGTATTTTTGAATAATAATGACAAAAATAAAGAGCAATTCCAAACAGCAAATCAGACGTCATTATTGCCGGGAGAGGCTTATTTGTTGGCAAAGAAGATGCGTAAGATAAAGGAAGGAAACTTCAGGCAAGACCTTCAAATGTATTTGAAGGATATTGATTTCACATTATCTCAATTTGCCGATCGCTATAGATTCCTGCGCTGCGCCGATAAAAGTATCCATGGCAGGCCGCTCGATATGGTTATGAATACGGCATTTCTGGTAGAACAGCAGACCTTTAATATGTTTAAAGATACTTTGAATATGCTGGCGGAGAAGTATAAGGATGAAGGACTGATGTTCGAATTATCAGGCCCATGGCCGCCATATAATTTTTGTCCGGAATTATGAATTACGATTTGGGATGTACGATTTACGAATTACGATTTAAATCTCAAATCTCAAATCTCAAATCGTACTTCGTAAATCGTAAATTGGGACGGAGTTTGCAATGTATAGATATTTGTACTGCATTACAAAGGCGCTGCACAAACCGCTCAATGATCTGATTGGCCTTGAAAATACCATTGTACGCACATTGCAATACAAGGAAATCATAGCTGTCGTATCTGAAGTATTGCTGGCCAAAATACCCGTATCAAGTGAAAGCGTACTAAGCCATGAGGCGGTGGTAGAAGCCGTGCAAAAAGAACAGACCGTGCTTCCCATGCGGTTTTCGTCGGTGTTCAATGACGATACATCGGCGCTGGAATTCATGAAGAACCGTTACGCCGTATTTGTTTCAGACCTGGAACGATTACAAGACAAACTGGAAATGGGGATACGTGTGATTTTGAGTGGGGAAAATCAGCAACTACATAACACAATCAAACATAATCAGGAAAATGCAATCAAGTTTGAAACATGCAACTCAAACCCTGCTGCAACCTATTTGCAGCAGAGACGAGCCTATTATGCCTCTCAGGATGAGGGCGATGAACGGGCCAGGGAAATTGTGAAGACATGCCGTGCGCAATTTGAAGATATATGCGTAGAGTACAAAAGAGATACCCATACCTCTTTTTCGCAGGGGGTATCCTTAAATTATTTGATCCACAAGGATTCCTTGGGCGAATTTAAAAACAGATTTAACGACCTAAAGTCCAGTTTGAATGAACTCCAGTTTATGTGTTCAGGTCCATGGCCGCCATACCATTTTGTTTCATCAGAGAATTGTGCGTGAAAAATGAAGGGCAATATAAATTAGTCCTACTAAGTCCCCCTTAACAAAGGGGGATTTAGGGGGTTGTGTTTTTCCTGAGTTTTACAACCCCCTTGCCCCCTTTTCTAAGGGGGATTTGATGCCTGCTACCGCCCCGCAAAGCTGCCTGCCTGTGCGGGTCACGCAGACAGGCATAAATAAAATGAAAGTTCCTATACAATTAAATTAGGCATTCGGCAACTTTTTGACACGAAGACACGAAGTATGAGATACGTGGTGCGAGATATGAGGCGACTTCTTCATCCTACCTCATACTTCACGTCTTCATGCCTTTGTGGCAATTATGAATTTCCTTGGAGAGAATAACTATGAGGAATAATTTGAATAGTACAGATTTTGACAAAATAAGTTTATCTGAAAGAAAATACGAGCGTCTTTGCACGATGATCTTTTCGTGTATTCCCTCATCCATACTCATGTTTGACCGTAATCTCCGCGTAGTCATTGCCAACAAAAATTTTCTGGAAAAATCCCGTCGTGCCGAATATGAAACCGTCGGAAAGCATGTTGACGAAATATTTCCCAGCGTCATCCTGCAATACACCCGGCTTTCCGAAAGAATACGGACAGTATTTGATACAGGTATTGGAGATCGGGGTCGGGAGATGTATTACAGGTCTCCCGGTCTGCCGACCAGGGTTTATTATTACAACCTGACCCCGCTCATAGATGACCAGGGCAACGTCGAAAGCGTCATGCTCATCATGGATGATATTACCCAGCAGGTAAGTCTCCGAGAGAAAGTCAGACAGACAGAGCGCCACTTGGCCGGAGTGGTCGAAAGCGCCAATGATGTGGTAACATCGCTGGATTCCAGAGGGATGATCCTTACATGGAATAACGCAGCAGAACGGATTTCCGGTTACATAGAAAGGGAATTAATAGGCAAGCCGCTTACAACAATCTGCGTGGATGCGCAGAAAGCAACCCTTGTTTCCATCATTGAAGATCTTTCAAGAGGAAAAACGGTAAAGCACATCGAATTAGGCCTCAAAACAAAGACCGGAAAGATAATCCCCATTTCATGGAGTTTTGCCCTGATGCGGGATGACGCACAGGCTGTGGTTGGTATTGTAGGTGTTGGACAAGACCTGGCCGAAAGACGCGAACTGGAAGCGCAGTTATTTCACTCGGCAAAGCTGGCCTCCCTTGGAGTAATGGCAGGCGGCATAGCGCATGAGATTCGTAATCCGTTGGGTATCAGTTCCGCCGCTGCCCAGCTTTTGCTGGAATATCCGGAAAATGAAACTCTCAGGAAGGAATGCGCGCAAAAAATTTATTCCGGCATCAAACGCGCCTCACAGATAATTGAGGAATTGCTGAAATTTTCACGGCCTTCCGAAGGTCGTTTTGAACTTACCAATATCAACGATGCGGTCATGGAAACCCTGACCCTGATCGAAAAACAGTTGGTATTAATGAGAATCGAGATTAAAAAAAATCTGGACAGTCATATTCCCATCATTGAATCGGAGAAAAATCTCCTGAAGCAGGCATTTCTGAATATGTTCCTCAATGCAGCCAATGCCATGCCCGACGGAGGCGCTTTGACGATAGCAACCGCAACAGACAGAAAGAATAACGTCCTGATTACTTTTAAGGATACAGGCTGCGGGATTTCTTCTGAAAATGTTGATAAGATATTTGATCCGTTTTTTACCACAATGCCCGTAGGCAAAGGAACGGGGCTTGGATTGTCAATTACATACAGTATTATCAAACACCATGAGGGTAACATCAACGTAGAAAGCGCTGTGGGGAAGGGGACTACCTTTACGATCAGGCTGCCGATAAAGAAATCGTAAAGAGGCACTGTAGATTTACGGTAATTATTTAGGCACAAAGGCAGAAGGCACAAAGAGGGAAGGGAATGGTAAAAAGTTATAGAGATTTAATCATTTGGCAAAAGTCCATGCAATTAGTGACACAGGTTTATCGTAAAACAAAAATATTGCCAAGAGAAGAACTCTATGGTCTTGTTGCTCAAATACGGAGAAGTTCAGTGTCTATACCCAGTAATATTGCCGAAGGATATGGAAGAAACTCAACAAATGACTACATTCGATTTTTACAAATAGCGAGTGGCTCTCTTTACGAGTTGCAAACGCAACTGGAAATATGCCTGAATTTAGAGTATTTGTCAAAAGAAGATTTTGAAGGCATTGATGGACAAAGCAGAGAAATAGAACGTATGCTCAGTAGTTTAATTAAGAAAGTTGGAGCGAACAAATAACTTTGTGCCTTCTGCCTTTGTGCCTGAGTTACAAATCGTAAATCTCATAAAGGAAACTACCATGTCTGAAAAATTACACGTACTTATTGTTGACGATGAAGCAGATATGTGCTGGGCATTGGAAAATATATTGATTCTGGAAGGCTACAAGACATATACGGCAACCAGCGGAAATGAGGGTCTCGAATTGATCCGGCAGTTGCATCCAAATATTGGCATGCTTTTCCTGGACGTCAAACTGCCCGATATTGACGGTCTAAAGTTTGCAAGTTTTGCAAAACAGCACTATCCACAAATAAAAATAATTATCATTTCCGGTTATTATTACCGCGACAGCGAGGCAGTCCAGCAGGGTCTTGCCAATAGTCTCTTCGACGGTTTTATCGGCAAACCATTTAACATTTCAGAAATACGCTCTGCAATAGAAACGATTTTGCCCCTGCAATAATGCTATCGAAACGGTTTTTATGGAAGAACAAGAGAAGTCCCCTTCCGGGAGTTACCCACCCCTGACCCCTCCCAGGAGGGGACTTTATAATTCCCTCACGGGAGGACTCTTTTGCAATTCCTCTCTTGGGAGGGGTAAGGGGTGGGTAAAATAGATACGCCGCTTTAATGTGCGAGAATTTCAAACGAACCCTGTAGGGGCAATTCATGAATTGCCTTTATAAAAACTTACTAAACAAAAAGATTATATCATGAACGCAAGCAATATCGTAACTCATATGAATCCAGTTGCAAATCAATTGTCTCCCGCTGCGTTTATCGTCTATCGCCCGGGAACAAGACCGGCAAAGAATTCAGTGTTTTATAATGAAGAGGCATGGAAAAAGAGAATATACCCTTTTCCTGTTATTTCCGCATTTTGCTCCCGGTGGAAAGGATTGTATGAAAAAATAATTGTCGAACAGAAGGCAGCTTCCGAGGGCGGAAACCATGGGGGGAGTATTATTGACCTGTTTCGGAGTTATCGAAGGCAATATGCAGTGCGGGCAATCGAGCTGTCAGGAAACCCGGCTCATTTACAGAAACATGAGAAGCAGTATCTGTTTACCCTGGAAAGGGTATGTCCTGCCAACGTGAATTTCCCCAGGATTTTTCGTCAGTGGGGTCTTAATAAACGCGAGCAGGAGATTGTCCAATTTATTCTTGCTGACCGCAGCAACAAAGAAATCGCCGGCGCTCTTGGTCTGAGCCTCAACACGGTCAAGGGATATTTGAAGCTGTTAATGAGAAAACTTGGCGTCAACTCCAGGGCTGGGATTGTTTCCCTCCTTCTTACGGGAAACCCAAGATAAGGAAACCCACCCCTAACCCCTCCCAAGAGGGGAATCGTAGAGTCCCATCCAGGGAGGGGACACACCCCTTTCTCCTCTCGAGAGGGGAGTGACAACCCCCTGCATCCCCCTTTGTAAGGGGGAATTAAAGTCCCCTCTTGGGAGGGGATTAAGGGGTGGGTTTTCGGCGAATAAATTTATCGTTTAGTTCAACTCCCTTCCATACACCCTTTCGGGTGTACTCTTTTGAATCCCCTCTTTTTCAGGCATTTACATAACGACTAATGGAGGTTATACTTAAAACATGAAAAAATTAAAAAGAGAAAAAAGAATAAGTGTTCGTATTCCCTGCGCATCCCCAATAAGCTATGTAGCGATGGGGAATTTGGTTTCCCCCGCCGGTGTGGTTGACGTAAAGGGTAAGATTCTGGATATCAGTGACAGCGGTGTAAGAATTCAGATTGATCGCCAGTCATTAGAGCCTGGAACCGTTATTTGCATCAGAGTTCCCGTATACAAATCCAAATCCAATACACGGATCACCGTACCGGTTTTAGCAGAGATTCGGTGGGTAAATGAAGAGTTGCCTGCAGGCCGCCAAATGGGGCTGAGATTTATGATGTAGTTATGGAATAGTAGGGGCGAACGGACGTTCGCACTTGCATTGTGCAGAAAATTCAGGGCGGGCAGCAGGGTGGGCAATGTCCACCCTACCTAATATGTTCGGGAATTTCAAGGCTTGTATCATAGCATGCCAGACAACCCCCCTGGATTCCCCTTTATTAAGGGGGAATTAAAGTCCCAATCCAGGGAGGGAACACACCCTTTTCCCCTCTTGATACGGGACTTTGAGGAGTCCCCTCCAGGGAGGGAACCCACCCCTTGATCCCCTCCCAAGAGGGGAGTTATAGAAGTCCCCTCTTGGGAGGGGATCAAGGGGTGGGTAAATAAGCACGCAGCTTCAATGTACAAGAAATTTCAAATTGTTTGCCCCTTGCAAACCGTGAGCTAAAAAGCCGAAGCCTTATGACAAAAAACGCAAATGATGGGATTATTTGCTGATACAAGGAAGTGTCTTCATGACTAAAAGTACTAAAAAAGAATTCAAGAAATTATCAATAAAAAGCAGCCTGCTGACGTTTTCACTCTGTATCTCGCTCATCCCCATTGCTGTAATCACGACGATATATACCTTCCATTCAAGAAGTAAACTCGTACATCAGCGACTGAATGAACTCACAGCAATCGCGGAGTCAAAACGAATTCATGTTTTATCTTTTGTGAAGAGTAAAATTGGCAGAACCATAGACTTCAGTTCTGACAAATTTATAAGAAACAGCCTTGATAAAATTAACCATATAAAACCCTATCCGGGAGAAACCGTTATTGCCCTGAACAGTTATCTTTCTGAGTTCAAAAAACCGTTAGAGCCGCAAATTACTGCAATAGCCATTACAGATAAAGACGGGATAATCGTTGCCTCCAGCCTGAAGGAATTAGCCGGAGCAGACATCTCCGGCCAGGCGATATTTCGGCGCGCGATGAGTAAAGGGTTTGGGGAAGCGTATGTTGAACAACCCAGTTACATGCCCTTGCTGAAAGCAAATATTTTTATAATATCAGCGCCGGTTGCATACAGGACAGGCGCAAATCGCGGTGTGCTTATCAATTATTATGATAGTGAAGTGCTGGCAGAGATTACTGCTGACCGCATCGGATTGGGCAATACAGGAGAGGTCTATCTGGTTAATGATAATAAGCACATGCTCACGGAGTCACGCTTTATAGACAATGCGCCCCTCAAACAGGTAGTTGACACAGCGCCCATCCGCAGAATTGCCGAAGAAGGAAAGGAAATGGTGGGTATCTACCCCGATTACAGGGGCATACCTGTTGTCGGGGCTTCGGCGCATATCCCGGAATACGGCTGGACACTCCTGGCAGAGATAGATAAGGCAGAGGTCTTCGAACCTTTAAAAACACTCACCGTTGTTGCCATTGTAACGGGAGGCATTTGTGCTGCCGTTGTAATTGGCGCAGGGATTATTTATACCGTATCATTGGTAAAACCTATTTATGAATTAAAATACGCCAGTGAAAAATTCGGAAAGGGCGATCTTAACTACAGGGTCACTACGAGACGTAACAACGAATTTGATGCCCTTGCATGCAGTTTCAATATTATGGCAGACGAACTTGCAGAGGAAATCAAAAAGAACGAACAGACGACAAAACGGCTGCAAGAGTTTTATCATACGATAAAAGAATGCGCGAGCATGGTTATCATTACTGACAACAAAGGAAACATCGAATATGTGAATCCCATGTTTTCAAAGGTAACCGGCTATACCACCGAAGAAGTCATCGGGCAGAACCCGCGCATCTTAAAATCAGGAAAGACAACGCCGGAAAAGTATAAACAACTGTGGGAAACCGTTACGTCGGGCGGGACATGGCACGGTGAATTCGTTAACAGGAAAAAGGACGGCAAGTTCTACTGGGAGTCGGTATCAATTTCGTCTGTAAAAAACGACGATGGGAGCATATATCGTTTCATCAAAATTTCGGATGACATTACCAGGCACATGCAAACGAAACGGCGTCTGGATACCCAGAATGCCGTGATTACAGTACTGGCGCAGTCTACCACGTTGAAGGACGCCTCGGCAAAAATTCTCCGAACCCTCTGTGAATGTCTTGAATGGGAAGTAGGCGGCATGTGGGTGTATGACCTGCAAACAAACGCATTGCAGTGCGTGGATATGTGGCATATTCCATATCGGGAGTTTCCGGAATTTGAGGCGGTTTCCAGGCAGATTGCCATGTCCCCCGGCATTGGACTGCCAGGCCGTGTCTGGATAACTGCAAATCCTGTATGGATTGACGATGTTGTCCCGGACTCCAATTTTCCCCGTAACGTAGTAGCTAAAAAGGAAGGGCTGCATGGCGCTTTTGGGTTTCCCATCCAGGCGGGAAATAAGGTGCTCGGCGTCATCGAGTTCTTTAGCAACGAGGTGAAGCAGCCTGACGACGATTTGCTCAATACGATGTCTTCTATCGGCAAGCAAATTGGCTTGTTCATGCAGAGGAAACAGGCCGAGGAACAACTCCGCAATCTGTCTGCGGCCGTCGAGCAAAACCCCACGACAATAATAATTACCAATATGGGAGGCAGCATCGAATATGTCAACCCGGCATTCGTTAAGCAAACGGGTTACACCGCCGAAGAAGCCATCGGGCAAAATCCACGCATCTTAAAATCAGGGAAGACGCCGCAAGAGGTGTATGAACGGTTATGGAAAACGATTACGTCAGGCAAGGTATGGCATGGAGAAATTCTTAACAGGAAAAAGGGCGGCAGCCTCTATTGGGGGTATGCATCAATATTTCCCATCAGAAACCATGTGGGCGCCATTACCAATTTCATTGGAATTGTAGAAGACGTTACTGAACGAAAGCGGATAGATGAGGAACTGAAACTGCTCACTGAATCGTTAGAGCAACACGTGGCTGAACGCACAAAAGAACTAACAAAGACAAGCGAAGAACTGCAGGTGGAAATTGCCGAGCATAAGAGGTTAGAAGAAGAAAGAAATAAAAAAATCAATGATTTAACAAATCTGATCGATTTTTCCGGCCTTATGGAGAATGAAGTGCAGGAAGAGGATATCGTGAAACATGCGAACATGATCTTAAAAAATCTATTTTTGCCTGATATGCTGTCAATACTAATGCTAAATAAAGAGAAGAATATGCTCGACGTATCTATAGTAAATCCTCCAATACCTTTAGATAAATTTGCCAGGAAAGAGCTTTTTCTTAACCCGTCATTATGCAGGGTAATAAGGACTGGGCAGCCGCTTGTGGTAAAAGATGTCACCACGGATGTATCCTGCGAGTGTTTAGTTCACAAAATTGAAACGGGCGGTTACCTGTGTCTTCCTCTCATAGCAGGTGGAAATACCATTGGCGTAGTCCAGATGGTAAAGAAAGAGAAAGATTACTGGAATAACGCAGAAACATACAGGCTTATATCCACTTATGCAGGTTTGACGGCAAACGCTATACACAGGGTAAGGCTTACAGGCATTACAAAACTTGCCGCTATAACAGATGCGCTTACCGGGGTGTACAACAGGAGATACTTTGACGATATGCTGGAAAAGCTTGTTGCATTGACAAAGAGGTATAATGAACCCCTTAGCATCCTCATTGCTGATATTGACCACTTCAAGAGCATTAACGATACTTACGGACATATTGCAGGCGACCTTATACTTCAACAGATAACTAAGGGTATTTTGTGTTCACTAAGGAAGTCTGACGTCATAACAAGATACGGCGGAGAGGAGTTTGCCATTATACTGCCTGCAACAAACATAACCTCCGCTGTTGAGAAGGCCGACAGGATTCGTCAGCAGGTGGAGTCGGTCAATTTTGATACTATCGGAACAGAAAAACCAATTAAGACAACCATAAGCATCGGGGTCGCAAATTTCCCGGAGCACGGCGCTGAATGTGACGCTATTGTGATGGCAGCGGACAGCGCACTTTACAAGGCAAAGAGGAGCGGCAGAAACCGGGTGGAAACGCCATAACCCGAACGAGTCCCTTAATCCCCTCCCAGGAGGGGATTAAGGGGTGGGTAAATGAACACACAACTTTATTGTACAAGGAATTTCATTGTTTTGGTAGGAGTGTAAAGAATGAATCAGAATGGGAAGCATCATATCCTTGTAGTTGATGACGAACCGCTTGTACTTGAATCCGTTTCGCTGTTGCTTGACAACTTTGGATATAGTGTTATTGCCTGCGACCATCCCGAAGAAGCCTTGAAGAAATTACAGTCAGTCAGATTTGATATGGTGTTGAGCGACATAAAGATGCCCAAAATGACAGGAATCGAACTTCTTGTGAAAATCCGCAGTTTTAACACAGAAATACCCGTGATCCTGATGACGGCATACGCAGAACTGGATATGGCAATTGATGCGATAAAGTACGGGGCATTTGATTTTATCATCAAACCCTTCAAATCCCAGTATCTGATGCAGTGTGTGGAAAGGGGAATCGAACACGGCAGGCTCAGACAGATAGAAAAGAATTACAAAATTACGCTGGAAGAGACGGTGAGGAAAAAAACGCAGGAACTGACGGATGCCATGATGAAGCTCAAGTACATGAGCAAGGAGATCATCCAGCGGCTGTCAATGGCAGCCGAATTTAAAGACACGGAGACGGGCGCACACATCTCAAGGATGAGTCTGTATGCGCACAAGATTGCCCAGTCGATGAGTCTTTCGGTGGATTTTGTGGAGACGATAACCTTTGCAAGCCCCATGCACGATGTCGGGAAGATTGGGATTGCGGACTATATACTGTTAAAGCCTGACCGCCTGACGCAGCAGGAGTATGAGATCATGAAGACGCACACGACGATAGGGTCGAAGATACTGTCAGGTTCGGTGCATTATCATATTAAGGTGTCGGAGTCGGTTGCGCTGAATCATCATGAGCGGTGGGATGGCACGGGGTATCCAAGGGGGTTGAAGGGGGAGGAGATACCGGTAGAGGGGCGGATCGTGATGCTGTGCGACCAGTATGATGCATTGAGGAGCGAGAGGCCGTATAAACCGCCAATGAGTCATCAGAAAGCAGTGGAGATTATCACAAAGGGTGATGAGAGAACGAAGCCCGAACACTTCTGCCCGAAGGTGTTGAATACATTTGTTGAGATTTCTCTGAGTTTTGAAGAGATATATAATCTGCATAAAGATTCACGTGAGAGATAACAATTCACCGTAAAAGACGCAAATGGCGGGGAAAAATAACGAGTGGTGTTTTTGCGGCATTGAGGACTGGATTCGGAAGCATGCTGCAAATTCTTCTTAACCCACCCCCGGCCCCTTCCAAGAGGGTAGTATAAGTCCCCTCTTGGGAGGGGTCAGGGGTGGGTAAAATAGATACGCAACCTTAAAAATGGGAATTTACGATTTGAGATTTACGAATTACGATTCTTTAGATCTCAAATCGTAATTCGTAAATCGTAAATTTTTGCTAAAAGTGTCAAAATAATTTTGGGAAGATGCCTAACGGTTACAAGGAATCATGAAAATGGAGATTTTCAGGTGAAAAAATTGAAATTGTCGCTCAAAGAAAAGGCAGTGATAGGCATCATCGCCATCCTTGTTCCCATCCTTATTACCTTTGCGCTGGTGTACCGTCAGAACAGGATATATCTGAAAAATCATATCCTCGACACCTTAACCATCATTGCAGAGGCTTATGAAGGGCAGGTCTACCAGTTTCTGGAAATGGCAAAACGGCGTGCCCATGATTTTTCCAGCGACGGCTATATCAGAACCGGCCTGCAGGAAATACTCCTCGGAAACACATCCGCCGTCAGTGAATTGAATGAACATCTCGTGAAAAACAAGCTTGTCCTGGACAAAACAATAAATGTCATTCATGTCCTCTCGCTGGAGGGACGGGTTGTCGCCTCTAC
The DNA here is from genome assembly GCA_016188675.1 of Planctomycetota bacterium. Taxonomy (GTDB): domain Bacteria; phylum Planctomycetota; class Brocadiia; order Brocadiales; family Brocadiaceae; genus Wunengus. The sequence goes on along the minus strand of JACPHJ010000033.1, from coordinate 11,493 downwards.
CAACGGCGCTGAAATTGGAAGGGATTTCTCTTCTGAGGCCATTTTTTTACAGGGGAAAGAGGCGGTTACTATTGTAGAAAAGTGTTTTGGACATTGTAAATTGACTGAAATTGCAATCTCAGCTCCCATTTTAAATAGAGATACCGGCACGCTTATAGGGGTTATCGTCAACTATATCCCAATTGCAGAACTGAATAATATTGTTACCGGAAAATATTCACATGACCTGGAAGTTGTTTCCTGGGTTAAAGGAAAAGGGGCATGGAAGACGCTGGAGATATACCTGGTGAACAGAGACAAACGCATGATTACGAAATCCATATTCGTGAAGGATGCCGTATGGAAACAGGTAGTTGATACACTGCCGGTTAAAGAAGGCTTAACGTTGAATAAAGAGATAACCGGATTTTATAGGGATTACAGAGGTGTTGCGGTTGCCGGTGCATCCATATATATCCCCTCGATGAAGTGGGTGCTCCTGGCTGAAATTGATAAGGGTGAGGTGCTTGCCCCTGTGCGATATGTGTTTATAAATGCGTTAATAACCGCAGCAGTTATTATTGTAATGATGGCCTTCCTCTTTGTTGGTTTCATAAAAAGGATGGTAAAACCTCTCTGTAAAATATCCGATGCCGCAAAGAAAATTGCCAGCGGCAATTTCGATGTGAGCATTCCCGTTCAGACGAACGATGAGATCGGCGCGCTTTGCGAATCGTTTAATTACATGACCCGGCATATAAAAGACAGGACAATAGAGCTTGAGAAGAGCAATACCCGTCTTGCCGAGTCGCAGCGGATTGCCCGTATCGGGAACTGGGAATGGAACGTCGTCAATGATGTAGTCTCATGGTCTTACGAGGCGTATCGCATCTTTGGTCTGACGCAGGAAGCCTTCGTCTCTCCCTTCGAAACATTCCTCAGCCGCGTTTACCCTGACGACAAGGAGTTTGTGAGAAAATCTGTTGCCGATGCGCTCAACAACAAAAAACCCCTTGATATAGACCACCGTATCCTGCTTAAGGATTCAACGGTACGCATCGTTCATGAAAGGGCAGCAGTTATCTCCGATAATTTGGGCAGGGTTGTTCGGCTGGTGGGAACGGTTCAGGATATAACCGGGCGCAAGCGGGCGGAAGAGGAAGTCGCCCTCTTGAAAACACTGACCTTGTCTATCAGTGAGTCCGAGGATTTGCACGAAGCGCTCATCGTTACCTTGGAGAAGGTATGCGGCGCAACAGGCTGGATTTATGGAGAGGCATGGATACCCGATCAGGAGGGAAAGCAGTTAGTGCGTGATCATGCCTTCTACAGCAAGGTGGAGAGTCTGAAAAAATTCAGTGAATTGAGCGGAGCATTTACCTTTCCTCCCGGTGTGGGTCTTCCCGGTCGTATCTGGTCTTGTAAACAGCCTGTGTGGGTGCGGGATGTGACCGTTGATCCGAATTTTCCGCGAGCGCCGATTGCCAGGGAGGTTGGGCTAAAGGCTGCGATAGGTTTCCCCGTCTTTTCCGATAAGCAAATGGTCGCCGTTCTGGTCTTTTATATGCTCGATGCGCTTGAAAAAGATGAGCAGCTTGTCGCCTTTGTTTCCTCCGTGGTGGTTCAGCTTGGGGAGGTTATCAAGCGGAAGAAGGCGGAGGAGTCGCTCCGTGAGAGCGAAGAAAAACTGCGGGCGATCCTTGATAATACTACAAATGTCGTCTATGTTAAGGATATACGAAACAAGTACCTCTTTATTAACAAGCAGTATGAACATCTGTTCCATGTTAAAGATGAAGAACTACGGGGCAAGACTGATTATGATTTATGGCCAGGGGAGATGGCGGATGCGTTTGTAGCAAATGACCGGAAGGTTGTTGAGGCAAGAAGACCGCTTGAATTTGAGGAAGTAGCGCTTCACGATGACGTGCTGCATACTTATATCTCGGTCAAATTTCCCCTCTTTGATGCCAACAGGGAAGTTTATGCAGTATGCGGCATCTCGACGGATATTACAGAACATAAACATGCGGATGAGATACTGGAAAAATACAGGATATTGTTTTCGGAAATAAGCGACCTTGCCTATATTTGCGATACGAAAGGGAATGTATTGTTTGCAAACAACGCTTGTGAGATATTAACAGGCCATAAAAACGAAGAATTAATCGGGAAACCATTCGCGCCTCTGTATGATGAGGAAAATCTGAAAAAGGCAATGGATGTCTACTCGAGGACGCTTAACGGCGAAAGTCCCGAATATGAGCTTTATTTTAAAGATACGGGAAAATTATGCCAGTATAAGAATATTCCTTTAAGAGACGAAAAAGGAAATATCATTGGAGTTGCCGGGACTGCAAGAGATATTACGGAACACAGACGTGCAGAAGAGGAAAGAGCAAACCTGAGAGAGCAGCTTTTCCACTCACAGAAATTAGAGTCCGTCGGTACCCTTGCTGGGGGGATTGCCCACGACTTCAACAACATGCTCACGGCAATCATCGGGTATGGGAATTTATTGCAAATGGAAATGAAAGAAACCGACCCGCTAAGGGAACATGTCGGGAGAATAATGAAATCGGCGGAAAAGGCGGCGAACTTAACCAAAGGTCTCCTTGCATTCAGCAGAAAACAGCCAACTAATCTTGAACCGGTAAATATGAACGATATTGTAAATGAGGTGGAAAGTCTGCTTTCGAGGGTTATTCGTGAAGACATAAAATTCAAGACTGTGCTTACGGACAAAGAGTGTGTTGTGATGGCGGACAGCGGCCAGATGGAGCAGGTCTTGATGAACCTGGCCACAAATGCCAGAGACGCCATGCCTGCCGGGGGAGAGTTGGCCATACTCACAGACGTTGTGGAATTTGACAATAAATTTATAAAGGCGCATGGTTTTGGTGAAATTGGGCGATATGCAATGATCGCCGTTTCAGACACGGGCACAGGGATGGACGAGAAGACCAGAGAAAGGATATTCGACCCGTTTTTTACCACAAAGGAAGTTGGAAAGGGCACGGGCCTTGGGCTTGCGATTGTGTATGGCATAGTCAGGCAGCACAAGGGCTACATTAGCGTTGATAGCGAAACGGGAAAAGGTTCAGCCTTCAAGGTATATTTGCCGCTCATCAAATCGGAGATTAAAAAAATAGAAAGAGAAGTCGAGGCTGCTTTTAAAAGCGGTACGGAAACGATATTGGTAGCCGAGGACGATGAAGAAGTGAGAGGCCTTATAAAAATAATACTCGAAGGGCATGGCTATAGGGTAATAGAGGCAGTGGATGGAAAGGATGCCGTAAGTAAATTCAATGAGAACAAAGATAAAATACACCTACTGTTATTTGACGTAATAATGCCGAACATGAATGGTAAAGAGTCGTACGATGCAATACGGAAAATGAAGCCCGGTGCCAAAGCCCTTTTTATGAGCGGCTATAGCAGGGACGTCATCATGAAAGATATGTATACAACAGGGTCGGACTTCATTTCAAAGCCTGTTTTGCCCACAGAACTTTTGAAAAAGGTCAGAGAGGCGCTGGATACATGATAAGTCGGTTGCCTTTGACAACGGCTTTTCAAAAGGAGGCTGGGGTGTAAAGGCATTTTTACCCACCCCTAAATCCCCTCCAGGGAGGGGACTAAGGGGTGGGTTCTCTCCCACCATAACATATAAGGGGCAGGTTTCAAACCTGCCCATACGTGTGAATTTCACAAATTGACGTCTATTGATACCTCTGCCATATCAATAACGGGGAGTTTTATGGATTTTTCGCCCAGAAGGGCATCTACTACATCCTGCGGTGCGCTTCGGTAATGTAAGACGGCTTTTATCTTCAGCGGAGACTTTGCGTCATTCGGAACCAGACAGACAAAATGCTCTTCCTTTTGCCCTCTTGGCGGGATGCGATTATCAGAGATGATGTGCGTCGCCGACCATACATGAAGCGTCGGTTTGCCATTTTCATCGCCAAACACCGTATGATAAACGGTAGAATTGGAATTAATATTCCCTTTCTCATCCACTTTTCCGTGCTGATAAACAATCTTGCCTTCCGCATCGGCAACAGAAATTTCCAGCCACATCTGCCGCATCTCGGTAAGACCTGTAGGCAGATAATGTCCACAACCCGTGTTCTTTATGTTTACCTGGAATCTCAGCAAATCACCTTTTTTAGATGCCGGATCGGTCAGAACTTCCAGGGTCGCAGCGTTCTTCAGTCTGTCTACAGCCAGTTGCGGTTCTAGTTCCGAATTTGGCGGCAGGGAGATTGGAGTAACACTCCCGCCGACAAAGTAGTGCGTCCATATATGCGGGCGTTTTTTTCCACCCATTATTTCAGGCGATGCAAAACCGGGATTATCAGGCCTATCTGTGCTGCCGGTACAGGGAAAACCCGGACGCTGTCTCATGTGGCAGTCCTGACAGTGTATGGTTGTTTTGGGATCGGTTGTATTATAAGGCCCCTGACGCCACTCGGTATAAGTCTGTTCGATGGGGAGATCGTTTCCGGCGTGCGATACATCGTGACAACCTCCGCAAAACTCAGAGCGTGTATGTAACTCAGAGTACTGATTTTTGTGGATTGTATCGGGAGAATCGTTAAACGGGCCGTATTTCATGCCGCCCTCCATCGCCTCTGCGTTGCCAGGGCTCAATATGTAAGGCGCATTTCCAATACCTGTGGTTGCCCTAACGGAATGGCAAAAATCGCAAATAACGCCTCCCTTCTCGTCATCCAGGGGAAGGTTTGTCTCTCCGCTGCTGTGGCCGATGGGAAAGTGGCAGCGTACGCACGATTCTATGTTTTTCTTTTGAGATTCCCCTTCTGCGGTTTTCTTTCCTAAGTTGTAAAGCGCCTGAAAGAGCGGATTCCTCCATGCATTGGCGTGAGTAGAACCACTCCACATCTTGAATATATCGGGATGACAGGCGCCGCAGGAGATTGGACTAAAAAACTGACTTTTTTTAACTTCGCCAGGGACGGTAATAGACTCGTCTACAATATTTGCGGGTTTCTTTCCGGGAGGAAGTTTCCAGGTGGGCGACCACTCCCTGGGGTCACTTGCGAAGGATATATTATAAAAAATAAAACCCACGCTCAGTATTATAGCTAATGTATATTTTGAGTATAAACGCATAGTTTTTTGTCTATCCTCTAACAGCCTCTGCGATCTCTGCGTCCTGGTTTGCTATTATACACGAAAAACATCCGTTTAAATATAAAATTTCAACGGTTTGAGTATACTTAACCTTAATTATCCGAAAAAACAACATAAATAAAAAAAGAGGATAGACTTTTTTTGTCTATCCTCTTTTTTGAAATACAGAGACACCTTTACGTAATTTACGGGTTTAATTTACACCTCTTTTTACTTCGATTCTTTTTCACCCTTTGCAGGTTTTGTTGATTTTATGGTTGTCTCTCCCTCTAAAACGACATAGTCCTTGATCTTCTCAAACTTCTTATCTCCCACGCCGCTTACCTTTTTAATATCCTCAATGGTTTTAAAGCCGCCGTTATTCGTGCGATAGTTAACCACTTCGGCAGCAAGCTTGGGACCGAGGCCAGGCAATAATGCAATCTGAGATTCAGTAGCCGTATTTATATTTACCTTTCCTTCGACTTGTTCGACAGAGAGGCAAAACCTCGCCTGCCAAATAGACCCAACCACTATCACCAATATAACAACCCAAAAAGATTTATCTATCATGCGCATAAAATAACCTCCTTATAAAAGAGTATTTCAATAAATGCCCCACAAAAAGGCCTTTAACCCTGAGAGACACGTTTATCAATTAGCAATTTGCAAAGTGTAAACCAGAAATTGAAAAACTCTTAGAAAAATAAATAATTTTTCTTAACTACCGAAACTGCTACTGGTAAGAGGCTAGAACTATTTCATTAACGATTTAGTGTAAAGGGAAATGATTTATGGGAAACAACACAAAAAAGACCCCGAAGTGGACAAATTTGTTGGTAATGACGGCCAATAAAAAAGGACACGCAGTTGCGTGTCCTTTATCAATTTTCAACTTTTAAAGTTTTATGTTATCTTACTTCTTTTTATCCCGTAATGATTCTATCACCTCGTCAACCAGCCCGTAAGCCTTTGCTTCTTGTGAAGACATGTAGAAATCACGGTCAACGTCTTCTTCGACACGTTCTATAGGTTGCCCTGTGTGTTTTACAAGGATTTCATTCAAACATTTCTTCATCCTCAGTATCTCCTCTGCCTGAATACTGATATCCGTAGCAGTACCCCTCATACCACCCCACGGCTGATGGAGCATGATACGGGTATGCGGCAAACCATACCTCTTTCCCTTTGTCCCGCCTGAGAGGAGAATGGCGGCCATGCTGTACGCCTGGCCTATACAGAAGGTGGCAACATCGCACTGTACAAATTGCATCGTATCATAAATAGCCAGACCCGCCGTAATGGAACCACCAGGTGAATTGATATAAATACTTATTTCCTGACTCTTGTTCTCGTTCTGGAGGAATAGTATCTGTGCTATAACCAGATTCGACAATGTGTCCTCTATTGCAGAACCAATGAAGATGATGCGGTCTTTGAGCAGCCTGGAAAATATATCGTAATGCCTTTCACCATAGCCCGTTTTTTCAACGACATAAGGCACGAAAAGATTGCCATATATCTTCTTCGATCCTACAGCAGGAAATTCACCATTTTCTAAATGCGATAAGAATTCTTTATACACGGAAACTCCTTTATATTATTTTTACATCGTTTCTTTGATTCGATGCTATTTAACCTTATTCTTCTATCTTTGCTTCCTTGAGAAGTAAATTTATCACCTTATTTTCACGCATCTCGTTTCGTAGATAAGACAGACTGCCCTGCCGTTCAAGCTGTTTACGAACCCGTGTTATATCGGTGTTGTATGCACGTGCAATATCAGCGATTCGCTGCTCTACCTCGTTTTCAGTAACAAATATCTTCTCTTTTTCAGCAATGTTGTCCAACACGATAGACGCCTTGAGTTCACGCATTACGGATTCTGAAGATGCATTTTTAATGTTTTCCGTTTGTTTCTGAATTTCTTCTAAAGGCATGCCCCTTTTTAGCAAATCAAGTTGATGTTTATATACCCTTTGTTCCGTATGATAATTCACAAAATCCTGAGGCAAATCAAACTTTGTCTGTTCCAGAAGGGTGTCAAGCGCCTGATTTCTCAAATCGTCTTCAGCCCAGTTCTTTTTATCAAGCTCAATTCGTTTACGTACATTGGATTTTAACTCTTCCAGAGACTCATAACCCAGCGTCTTGGCAAAACTGTCGTCTACCTCAGGTACGGCCAGGCGCTTTATTTCCTTCACCGTGAGTTTCAATTTTGCATCTTTTCCACGAAACTCTTCATTCGCAAATTTGTCTGACAGCTTTATTTCAAACTCGCACTCCTTGCCTGACTTTGTGCCTTCCAATTTTGCAGCTAAATCCTGCACCGGGGTATTCGCGACAGCAACACCGTTTTCAACGATAATCTCCACATCGTCGTCTTCCAAAACGACACTTTTCCCAACCTTTACATTACAATCACAGATAATATGGTCGCCATTTTTTACGATTCCATCTTTTACTACCGTTAACTGAGCCTTTCTGTGGCTCATGCCCTGCAGCGCCTTTCCCATATCTTCTTCCGTAACATTCGATGGCTTTTTCTTTAACTGCAGTCCCTTGTATTGACCCAGCTCAAATGTGGGCCATACTTCTAAAGTCACATCGAAGTTGAGTGACTGCCCAATCTCCAGTTTTATCTCACCAAATTGGGGATTTCCCACCGGATTTAGTTTGTGTTCTTCAAGCGCCTTCTGGTAACAGTCACTAACGACCGATTGTTTCACATCGTCCTTTATTTGAGTTCCAAACCGCTTTTCGACCAATTTTCTTGGCGCACGACCCTTTCGGAAACCAGGCAATTCAACCGTATCGCAGACCTCTGCGGTCTTTTTTTCAAATTCACCTTCGATAGTTTCCTTCGGTATTTCGAATTTTAAAACCTTTTTACAAGGACCAGCTTCTGTAATTGTCACATTCATTGTATTAATATCCTGTAATACTTTTTTCTCAAAGATAAAAAAATGGAGCGGGTGATGGGGCTCGAACCCACGACATTCACGTTGGCAACGTGACGCTCTACCACTGAGCTACACCCGCTTATTATTCAACTCAATTTACAATGCGAGGGGGGGGAATTGAACCCCCACGCCGTTAGGCACAAGATCCTAAATCTTGCGCGTCTGCCAGTTCCGCCACCCTCGCCCAATATGGCAATTAATGAACAACCTGGGCGGATTCTTCGTCTATAACCAGAATCCATTGAGGATATTTATGAATAACGCGCCCGGCAGGACTTGAACCTGCAACCGTTGGATTCGAAGTCCACCACTCTATCCAATTGAGCTACGAGCGCAAAATTACAGCGCAACAATGGATTTACAAACTACATTATAAATACACCAGAAATCTACTAATAAATAGAAAATTATAATTAATTTCCTAAAAAAGTCAACTGCAATCCCTTACCTTTCCAAAATCGGGCAGAAAATCCAGACTTTTCAGCAATGGAGCGGTTTGCTGTGTTTCATTAAATTTGTATGTCAAAAACACTTTACGTTTCTTTTCCTGTTTTGTATAATCCCCACATTGTCTTATTACTGCCGTCAACTATATTTTTTGCACGCACTCTAAAACTTGAGTTACAGTATTGAGATTAGGAAGTGATTGAATATGATAAAATACGGCGTTGAATATGTAAAGGATGCGAGTTTTGATTCCGGGAAGATAGACGACCCTTACATTATCGAAGCATATATTCCCGAAGAGTACAATCTGAGTCCATCCGGGGAATGCCTTCAACTGGAGAAACGGAATGAATTAAGGCATGCCGTTGGGATCGTTGCCGCCAGGTCTCTGAAATATTTCAGCACAAATGGAGAAGGCTTTAATATCTCCCGTACACGAGGCATGGCAGTCTGGTGGCTCAGGCATATTTACAATAGCTTCAACTGGTGGAAGGCGTACGTGGTAAATGCAGAGGGCGAACGGAAGGAAATGCCTATGCTGTATATTGGGGAAAAATTCGGCACAGCGACAGGAAGTGAGAACGAGGCGGATATTGTGCTGAGCGCCTTCGAAAATGACCGGTGCATAGTCAGCCAGGCGTCTTGCGGAGGAACGATCTTCGCCGTTGGGTACAGCGAAAGGGGCGGATTATTTAATTCACCGGATATGTACGGAGTAAAGACGATTGTGGGCAGCAAGTATAAAGGCGCGGGCGTGAGTGTGCTTAATGGTATTACAAAAAATCTAACGCTTATGGCCGAAAATACCTTGAAAGGTAAAAACAAAGGCATTGATCCACAAAATATTCGTGAAGAAATCAAGAATATGAAGGTGATTATCCTGGACAGGCAGAGACACGAGAAACTTATCAGGACAGTTAAGGCGCTTGGCGTTCAATTAATTCTCGTTAAGGACGACGATCTTACCCCAACCCTTGCAGTTACCAGTGGCGAAGTTGACCTGATTATTGGCGTGGGAGGAATTCCTGAGGCGATGTTGAGTGCAATCATTGTCGAAAAACTGGGTGGTGAAATGAGCTTAAGAATATTGCCTGCCGGCGTGGCACAGGATGAGAAACTATCGGGGATAATAAACAATTGGAATCTTTTCAGGAAGAACGAAGTGGATGTTTTAAGGAATTTTAATGTTGTAAGACCCGGCACTGAAAAAAAAGGCGAGAGTCCGTGGGATACGGTCTGGACTTCACAGGATTTAGCCAGGGGTAAAGACATGGTTTTTACGGCCAGCGTCATTAAAAAAACTCCATGGATAAAATTTCCTGACGGGAAAGAAGCGCCCGGTGTGGAAATAGATCCTGAAACGGGAGAAATAACCGTACATGTAGTTCGTATTGCAGGCAATAACGTGGAGATCGTTCCTGTTATTTATCGTACCGTGATTGACAGATACGCCGGTCAATATAAGGATTATGGTGAAATAAATGACAAGACAAGCTCAGATATGCTCGTCCAACAGGAAAAGGTGTATACAGAGTTTGGTATGTATCAAAAGGCAAAAGAATGCTTGAAAAAAGCCATAATGAACGGGGGCATTCACGAGGATTTGTTGCAGAAGTATAATTCCATTTATGAATATGTTGAAGGACTATATGCACTCACGCACGAACCCGTTCAAGCGCCGGAAGCTGTAATAAAACATTTCGAAGAGGTATACCATTTAGCCAGGGAAGATGACGTAGGAATCAGGTCAAGGAGAATGATTAAAAGGTATTACGAGTACCTCGGAGACAAGCTTTATCATGAGCGGCAATCTGAGAAGGCTATTGTCTATTATACAGAAGCATTGAAATATAGCCCGCACGAACTGAAGCTGCATCGCAAGGTAAATAGCGCTCAAATGAGGGATATCCTTGAAGAATTTTTCAGGCGGATCGACAGGAGGTATCAGGAACTCGACTTTAAGGAATCCGAGGGTTGGGAAAAGTTTAAGCTAGGGACTGCCTTGGAGGTTTTTTATAACTATGAAGGGCGTTCAAATTTCTCCAGTAGAGACCCGTGGCTTATTTTCTTCAGAAGGACGGTATTGCACGGGAAGCGGCCTTCTTACAAATTGGCTATTCTGACCAAATTATTACGGTTATACAGGAGATTGAACCTGGCAAGCGATTACAAGCTATCTCAATTCCTGAATAAAGAATTTGGAATGAGCGGGGAAGAGATAGACGCTATTTTGATGTATAGAAATTCCCGAATTGAGACCCTCCGCCGTTCAACTTCCTTAGCCTCGCCTGGGACACTTTCTCAGAATGACACATGCTGTAATTACGTGCAAAGCAAAGGATCTGATTTTAATTATGAGTGTGGAAACAAGATATTTCATTCAGTTGGCGAACTCTATTTTGTTAAGGAAATAAGCCTGGAGAGTTTGTCGAAGTTGCTCCTCCCAAAGGTAATATTGGAAAGCCAGAATGAACTGGAAGACGCCGATATCCCTTTAAGCATTAGTCTTGTTGAGGCGATGGAACAAAGATACAAAAATATACTGGAGGAGCTTCGGGAGGGATACAAGAAAGAGGCGCAGGAACATTCATACGCAGTGGCGGAGGCGTATCATTATGTGGGACTGGCGCTTTATGACATCGGCGACGATGGGGGCGCGAAAATATATTATGACGAGGCAATTAAAAAATTTGGCGAATTAATAGAGAAGTTTGAGGGGATAACGCCTGTGAATGCGCAATATCGCATCGGCAATCTGTATGAAGAATTGGCTATGTTGTATGAGAAAGAGCAGTTGGATTATTACAATAAGGCGATGGATGCCTATACAAATATCATAGACGAACAGAAATCAACAGAAATATTCGGTTATATCGGCGGTCTGATTTTCATAAAAATAGTGCAGGCAAGGGAAAGGGTGGAATACTTAAAAAGAGAATTGGTGAAAAATAATGGTGAGAAGAAT
>JACPHJ010000010.1 GCA_016188675.1 Planctomycetota bacterium | reverse complement strand
TTCCCAAATGCCTGTAAAACGGGTTCTGAAAAAATCTTGTCCTCGGATGTATAAACAACCACCTCATTTCCTGCTGAACACACTTTAACTGATAGTAATAAGGCTGTGAATATAATAGATATGAACTTCATAATTCACTTCACTTTTCAGGTTTATCGAGTTCACCGCAGAGGACGCAAAGAACGCAGAGAAAACAAATAAAATTGGAATAAATCAGCGTAATCGTTTGTTACTCTCTCATAATAATCTTTGCGACCTCAGCGTCCTCTGCGGTGAAATGTTTTTCCAATAACAAATGTTACTCCCATCGTCATGCCCCAATCCACACTCTTACTGTTCAAACCTGTAAATCCGGCAATGTCGTACTCAATCTCTTTTGGTCCTTCCCACATGAACCCACCCAGTAATTGATGGTCTAATACGGCGCTTTCCACCTTTTCTCCGCTATACTCTGATACAAAATGGAGTTTTTTGTATTGAGGCAGAGGTACGTCTAATATAATGCCATAGATAAAGAGGCCTTGTCTATTCAGCTCGAAGGGCTCTTTCTCAGTGCCTCCGCCAAATGTCAGGTGGCACGTAAGGGTTTCTAAATACCAGGAAAAAATACCCGTCCCCTCGAAGTTCAATCCGGAGGTGTCTTTTTCTGTTGGAAATACAATGCCCGTTTCTGTCGCAAAGTTTGGAATCCAATCGTTTCCACGCCACCAGACCTTCTTATAGAAACCTGCGGTATTCGCAAATTGCTTTTCCTTTATGCCCAACTCACCTTTGTATTCATTATCAATTAACTCAACTCCCCCACGGTTTCCAATACGATTTCACTATCCCATGGTAATCCATAATTGAAACGAATGCCTGGTATGTCCAACGTTATCTCATCTGCTCCTGGATGCCTTTGTGTATGCAGTCCAAAGACGCCCAACTCGATCTCAACCAAATTGGTTTCGACTACATCTGCATCCGTCGTGACAAACGGTCTTAACGCTAACACCTCGGCGGGTAGCATAAACCCTTCCAGGACGTAAAGCGCTATGAGCAATAAACGTTTCCGCATATAACATAGCTCAACAAGTCGAAACCAAATTTTTGCCTTTATTATCAATAAGTACAAACATGTAGTAAAATGGCATGAGGATTGTTGCAAAGTAGGGGCAATTCATGAATTGCCCCTACCCTTATTGTATTGGTGGAAACTTTTTGAACGGTCTCCTGAATATTACACTTTACTTTGATTCCTGTATTACCAGGTCATCAAAGTAGGTATACGAATCCGACTTTGTCCAGAGTCCCACGCTTCCGCTGTCAAATGTGTCGTCTGATACTTCGAAGACCTTTGTGTTTTCAAAAAAGCACTGAATCTTGTCCGCCTTGCAGATAACCTTGAGTAAATGCCATTCGTTTGGTGTTACTTTGGTATTTTTCCCTCCAATCTGCCTTCTGTTCCCATTAACGATTGCATAAAGCCGCACGTTGTTCTCCAGGGCATTTCCCCTGAGGACGTAATAGTTATTGTTGTCCTTGTATCTGAAGACCAATCCCCCGGCCTGATCAACCTTCCCGCTTTCAGCCCTGAATCGTATCCATGCTGAAAAATCTTTATACGATACGCCGTCTAGTATCAATAGCGGAAAACGATAATCGGTTTCGTCTGATTTTGTCTGCACAACTACATTGTCGGCCGAGGGGGCATGTTCAATCATCTTAACTATCCAGTGCCCCTTGTCTCCCTTTCCTGTAAAGGCGCTTTGAAACCCCAAAGGCAATTCATTAACTTTATTATCGTCAAAATAGTATTCCCTTCTTTCCCCCAGAATTTCTGAAGTGGTAATTTTTTGTCCTTGCTGAGCATGTGCATAGCTGTAAATTGACGTGCTTAATAAACAAACTGAAACGGCTTTAAGAAGTATTTTCATCTAACATGTCCTCGCTTTCCAAAATAAATAGTCATATAAATTATTTTCCATTGCTGACAAATCGTAGTGTAATCAAAGACGAAACCGAATGTTCCCAGTAAAGCTCATCGTTGAGGACTGCGATAGCGCAGATGTTGTCCTT
>JACPHJ010000037.1 GCA_016188675.1 Planctomycetota bacterium | reverse complement strand
TTCGCAAGTCATACGCACAGAACCAAACCTTCGTATTGAATTAATCTTAATAAGGATGGGTAAAGCAGAGCGAACCCATCACCACCATTTTTGTTGGGTGCGCTTCGCTTCACCCAGCCTACTTGAAAAGATACCCTAAAACTCACATGAATAAAATGAAAATCCCTATACGATTGAATTAGGCCTTCGGCAAGTTTCTTACGCCGCCGAGTAGGCAAGGGGGAGTTTCACCCCCAAGCCTCTCACAGAACCGTACGTGACAGTCTCCCGTCATACGGCTCGTGTTATTCTTGATACGCTTCAACAATATCCCATCTTCCAGTGATAAAACAACTCCGGGTTCGCTTGTCTTATCAAATTGAGTTTTTCCACTGATTTCCGGTAGCTAATCTTGTGCTTTCTCCTCAGCCACTTGATTAGTTTCCTGTCTATCATCATCAATGTGTTTCTTAGGCTTCTTATGCTGTACTTACCATAATACGCTATCCATCCTCGAAGTTTGGCGTTGAGTGGTTTGGCTATACTTGACATTTCCGCCTCTGTGTTGCGCCAGAGTTTCACTTCTCTTATCACTTCCCGGATTCTCTTCTGGTTGGACTGGCTTATCTCGGCTGCAAATGCTGTAAAACTCTTGCCATCTCTCTGGCTCTTTCTTGCTCTCGGCTGATAGCTGAATCCAAGAAATTCAAATTTCACCACCTCATGCCTTGCTTTACGTCTGTAATCCCTGCAATAAGCTATCCGTGTCTTTTCCTCTTTGATTTGCAGCTTTCCTTCTGCCAGTCTCCCCTTTATCGCTTCCAGCACTTTCTCCGCCTCCACTTTACTTGTACAGTGTACCACTACATCATCTGCGTATCTCACAAAGTTCACTTGCGGATTATGCCTGGATAGCCACACATCAAACGTAAAGTGCAGATAGAGGTTTGCAAGTAAAGGGCTGATTACTCCGCCTTGCGGCGTCCCTTTCCCTGCCTTTTGCTGTAGTGTGCCGTCTTGCTTTTGCACGGGCATCTGCAACCATCTCTCTACATACGTCTTCACCCATTTCTCTTCCATGACATGCTCCACTGCTTTTATCATCAGTTCATGGTCTATTTCATCAAAAAACTTGCTTATATCCATATCTATCACCCAGTCCTGCTTGTAACAGTTCTGTCTGACTTGCTCTATGGCCTGATGTGCGCTCTTTAGTGGTCTGTACCCATAAGAATTCTCATGGAAAAGTCCATCTATTCTCTTTTCCATGTAGTCCTTCACTACTTGCTGCGCTATCCTGTCTCGTAGTATCGGTATCCCTAATTTTCGCATCTTGCCGTCTTTCTTCGGTATTTCTACCTCTCTTACGGCTTGCGGATGGTAACTCCCTGAGGCTAGCCTGTTCCACACTACATAGAGATTGCCTTCTACATTCTTGTCGAACTCAGCCCAGCTTTCATTGTCTATCCCTGCTGCCTTTCCGCCTTTCTTTACCTTGCGGTAAGCGTTTACCACCTGGTTGTACTCAATTGGCACTGTTTTGCATATGTGCATATTCATTTCTTAATCTTCCCCCAGAGGCTCTTCTCCCCCTCTCACAAGGTTGTTGTAGTGAATATTTCACTGAATAACCTAAGCCCTTTGCTCCTTTCCGCTTTCTCGGATTATCTTCACTCTTATGGCTTAGTCCGACTTCCGTTTCACGTCTTTTGCAGCCGTTACCCCAAAAACGGATATCCCGTGTTCCGTAATAAAGCCCAACTTTAAGTCATGTCGCCTGTATAACGGTGGGCACATAGCCAGTAAACAGGCCTCCGCTATGCTTGTCTCTGCATCCTTCGCACAATGCGATTTTGCCCCACAACTTATGTGATTTCGTTACTTCCTCAGCGATTCATTTGCATTCATCTCTTAAAGTCACACCTGATGGGTTCTCCCCACCTTTTCTCTATCCGTTCACCACAGCGGCTTTGCAGCTTTTGCAGCGTAAAGCGGTTTGGTAACCCCGCCTGTACAGCGTTGCCAATACCTCCCAATGGGTAGCGCTTCCATTGTTGTATCATCTTTATTACCGCTTGTTAAAGAACTCCGTTAGCCCTTAACTTCACGACACAAGCAAAGGCACAAAGGACGCAAAGAAGGGAGGCAGAAGTTGAGAATATGAGAAGTTGGGAAGCAGAAAGAATCTCAACCTCTCAACTACCCAAGCTCTTTCTCTTTGCGCTCTTTGCGCTCTTTGCGCCTTTGCGGTTAACTATTACGAATTTAGTTTGTTTTTGTAATCCATTTTTTATAATTTATACGTTATTAAATTCAAAATGCCGGTAATATCTATTGTGGGCAGGTCTAACAGCGGCAAGACCACCCTCATTGTAAAGCTCGTGAAAGAATTAAAATCCAGAGATTACAAAGTCGCCACCATCAAACACAGCCATCATCATTTCGAACTGGATACAGAAGGCAAAGATAGCTGGTTACATACACAAGCCGGGGCCGATGCCGTAGTCGTGGTTTCACAAAATATGATGGGCATTATACGACAGTCA
>JACPHJ010000036.1 GCA_016188675.1 Planctomycetota bacterium | reverse complement strand
TTGGGATATTAAGCGCTAAGGGAGAATCCCCCACCGGACAGGACCAGGACGATGTAGTTCTTATTCCTTATACAACGGTTCAGAGAAAGATTATGGGGGTAACGTATATTGGTGTAACCCTCGCTTCTTCGGTCTCCGCAGAAGCGCGATTTGAGGCAATAGAACAAATCACATCCCTATTAAGACAGCGCCACCGATTGAGACCCAACGAAGAGAACGATTTTACGGTCATCAGTCAGGTCGAGTTTGCCTCTACTATTATGGAAACAAGCCATACAATGACCGTCCTTCTCGGAAGCATTGCATCTGTATCCCTGATTGTGGGCGGTATTGGCATCATGAATATCATGCTGGTTTCTACAACCGAAAGGACAAGGGAGATCGGCATACGGATGGCAGTTGGCGCCAGGGAAAAGGATATCCTGTTCCAGTTCCTGACAGAAGCAACGGTTTTAAGCTCCATCGGTGGAATAGTCGGGGTAATTTTAGGTATTGTCCTGTCAAGATTGATTTCTTATTACGGCGGGTGGCCTTCATTGCTTTCACCGCTATCCATTGCCGTTGCCTTTCTTTTTTCAAACATAGTCGGCATCTTCTTCGGTTACTATCCGGCAAGAAAGGCGTCAAGGCTCAATCCAATTGAAGCGCTCAGATATGAATAAAAAAGTGAAGAGGATTACGAATTGCCTATTGGCAAACTCCACTAACATTGCTTTCCCTATATTATATTGCTAATGACCGCACACTGAAAATCTCACTCTCGGTTAATGGTGCAATAGCAGACTCTGGTACCGTAATCACGGCTATGGTATCACCAAGCGCATTAAATACTTCCAGTGTATATCCGTCTTCACCATCGGCAACAGGATGATGCTCGACAAT
This sequence comes from Planctomycetota bacterium, assembly GCA_016188675.1. Lineage (GTDB taxonomy): Bacteria > Planctomycetota > Brocadiia > Brocadiales > Brocadiaceae > Wunengus. Next base: position 6,807 of record JACPHJ010000036.1, on the reverse strand, counting down.
TGTTGCTACATCGCCTTTTTTCAATCCTTTTTCAGATATATCTTTTAATAAAACAACTTCCTCAAATAAATTATAGGCCATTTTCACTCTCCTTATCTGGATACATAGTAATAAATTTTGTGTCTCCCGTAGCAGTCTCTGTCATCCACATCGTACATACTGCTAAAATTCTCCCATTTGGCCCAGTCAGTCTTCCTCTAATTTCGTACATCTGTCCGTATTTTGTGTTTTCTATTGATATAGCATCTAGCGATAAAATTTGTGTACGTAAATCTTTTTCTAACAATTGCCAGTTTTCTAAAGTATACCCTGCTTGAGCCAGCCATCGAGATTTATCATTTCGTTTTCGCAAAACAAGTAGATATTGAGTTAGCTTTTCAGCAGCAATCAGGGTGCTTTCTGGCAGTTTCATTTTTAGTGATTTGGTAACAAAATGCTTTATCCTGTATTGTCGGCATACTATCGTATGGCATAATGCATGTCAAACAAAAATCAGCGGAATTATTCAAAGTTACAAGTTCAAGATTCAAAACGATAACTGATAACCTGCGACCATATTCTGCAACACGCATATTATCTAAAATTTGCAAATAGATATTTTTAACTTATAATATTTACTTATGAAAAAAGACTTCTCTACACAAAGCACGTACATCAGGCTGTTAGGTTATTTAAAGCCATACTGGCATAAGTCTGTAATTATTCTCATACTCTCAGCCATCAGCGCATATATTGCCGTTCTGCCGACACAGATATTGGGTATTGCAGTGGATGAAATAAAGATAGCCGATAAATATTTGAAAAATACTCAAACCGAATTGCACGAGGAAACACTGCCCAACAAAGCCCATACTCACGAACAAAAGAGCGCTATCCCGCTTTCAAAACCTATATTAACAGCCTCTCATTATATTCACACCCATTGGTTTAAAAATTATAACTCCACCATCGTCACGCTGCTTTTTCTTGCCGTGAGTTTTATTATCATGCATGCTGCGAATGGCGGACTTACACTAACTCATGGTTTCCTTACGTCAGAATTGGGCCAAAGGCTCATTTACGATTTGCGGAATCAACTCTACGATCACATCCAGCGGCTCCCCCTTAACTACTTCGAAAATAATAAAACCGGCGATATTATGAGCCGTCTTATGAATGACGTCAATTCACTCGAACAGGCCATTGTCGGCCCAATTATTACCTTTATTACCGACATGTTCAAATTTGGCTGGATAATCTATTTTTGCATAAAACTCGACTGGCAGCTTACCTGTATTGCACTAATAGTTTGCCCATTCATCTCACTTTGCACCTATAACTTTGGTAAAAGGATCAGAAGGGTCTTCCGCTCTTTGAGGGACAAGACAGGAGAGCTCAATTCCCTGATTCAGGATAATATCTCCGGTATAAAGGTCATCGCAGGGTTTGCAAAGGAGGCCGAAGAACTGGAACGTTTTCAGAAGAAAAACTACGAAAACTATACCCTCTACGTTCGGATATTACAACTGGTTTCTACCTTACGGCCGGTCGTAGACCTGATTACCGAAACGGGGGCGGTGGTTGTTATCTGTTTAGGCGGATATAAGGTACTGCAGGGACAACTTTCCGCCGGTACCTTTGTGATATTCTTCCCTTATCTACAGATGATGTACGGCCCCATTACAGGTTTAACCCGTTTTTACAATCAGGTACAGCGTGCCATTGCTTCAACCGAACGGGTCTTTGAGATTTTAGATACCCCATCCGATTTAAAAGATAGCCCCAATGCTATTGATTTACCGCCCGTGCGTGGAACTGTGGAGTTCCGACATGTCAACTTTATGTACAACCAGGGCATGGAAGTCCTCACGGACATCAGCATAACCGCCCGACCAGGCCAGATGATTGCGCTGGTTGGTCCCAGCGGCAGCGGGAAGACCACCCTTACAAAACTAATCCCCCGATTTTACGATCCCACAAAAGGGGATATTTATATTGACGGTTATGATATCAAACATGTCAAACTCCACTCCCTCCGGAAACAAATGGCCATGGTACTCCAGGAACCATTTCTGTTCAATGATACAGTAAAGGCTAATATCGCTTATGCCAGGTCGGATACGTCGGCTAAGGAAATCGAAAAAGCCGCCCATGCCGCCAATGCACACGAATTTATTGTAAGTTTGCCGAACGGATACGACTCTGTAATTGGGGAACGAGGTGTAAAGCTCTCCGGAGGACAGAAACAACGCATCGCCATTGCCCGCGCAATCCTTGCCAATCCACGCATCCTCATTCTGGATGAAGCAACCTCATCGGTGGACACCGAAACGGAACAACTCATCCAGAACGCCATCTACCGTCTGGTGAAAGACCGCACCACTTTCGTCATTGCGCATCGGCTGTCAACCATATTACATGCGGATTTGATCGTGGTGCTGGACAAGGGACGGATTGTTGAAACAGGTCTTCACCACGAACTACTTGCAAATGGGGGACTCTACAAAAAATTATTTGAAATGCAGTTCAGTACCCAGGAAAAGGCAAAACCTGAAATTTCCGGGATGGAAGCCGAAAAGGCAGAAGTTGCAGTTACACAGGAACAAATTATTGATTTGAACGGTTCGACGCAGCACAGCAGGTGGTCATAAAAACAATCACTTAATATTTATGGCAGCCCTTTCTATCTCTCCTCGTTACAAGGCACGAGAATCGCACCTAGTAAGATCAGATGTAACTAAGGGTTGGTAGTGCTTAAATTTTGTTTTTTTCTCATCCTTGCCGGAAACTCATAGAGAAATTTTAATATCATTTCTATGAATGATAGCAATTCTTTAGCCTCATCAGAAGACATTATGCATATCTCATGGTTTGCTTCATTTCCTTTTTTACGAATATGGTCTACCCAATCTTTTGAATCAGGCGGCACGTAATGATTATCAACAAGATATTCCACATATTCGACAAAACTTGCTCCTGGTTTTGCTTTTTTGGAAACTGCAATATGCATTAAAAGTTTTCTGCAACATAAAACAGCGCCGGTAAAACACCCAGAAGCAGTGCACTTGCGGGCTTCTTCATACAACAATTCCACATCCTTTTCTGGAATATCACTAACAGTATTTCCAAAAGTTACGCCAGGTGTCTGTATCCCTTTTTCATCGAAAAAAGTCGCTTTTTCGCAATGATGGCAAATATAGATATGACGGTGAATTTTGTTATCCCCTACAAAAGTAGCATACCATCCTTTATCAGAGGCAAGTGGATTACCACAATAACCGCATATAAAACTACGTGAGGAAAGGGATCCTATGTTTTGCCAAGTATATTTTTGCATAAAGGTCTCCTTGAAAACCCTATTGAAAATATTTAACAGCAAATGGTTGCACTCTCTGAATTCTGTACCACAATACAACAGCACGGTAATTTGTTAGTTCAAAAAACTTGTTTACAAGGCCTTAAAGCACAGAGAGTCACTAGAATTGTTGTTAACGATTGTTTATGCAGTTTTCTTTTGCCCTGCCAGTTCCTTCTCAATTTCTTTCTCGATCTCCTCTAAAGGAAACCTACGCGTACAGGATGCCCTTTCATCCAAGAAACTCTGAAAAGCTTTGCTTCCCCGAAGCGCCTCAACTTCCTTTTCGAAATCATCGGCTTCCGAAATAAAAAATTCCTTACCGTCCGGAGTTAAAAGTAAAACTGGTTCATTTCGGGCCAAGTTGATCACTTCCTTTAAATCCAATTTTTCCTTTTCTAAGTTAACCGTTTTCATATCTTCACCTCTTTTCCTCTTATCAATAATATATTTTGCTCCTTGTGTCCCACTGCAACTATTGTAACCTTCTGAGAAGCCTCATTTACTTCATAAAATATACGATATTTACCCACCCGCAGCTCGCAAGGGGCGATAGGGTTGTTTCTCAGTTTTTTCCTGTTCTTTGTTTCAACCAAAGGTTGATGTGTAAGTTGAATCCGAAGCTCTGTAGTAACTATTTTTCTCTCGAAGGCAGTGTAATAATATAAGTCTGTTTTTGCTTCCCCCTGTCATTTCGATTTGGTATTCTGGCATTAAAACCTATCTCCAAAGAAACGCGGACTGCAACATTGGCAACTGTTTTCATTTGGGCACAACATTTATTTTCACCCTTGTCTATAGTTGCCAGCATGGTATTGCGTAAGATAGCGAATGTCAAGCGAAAATAGCGAAACAAATTTAACCACAAAGTCAGAAATAACCCCAGTTCTCCACCTTCGCCTTTTCTCCTTTCTCACACATTCCTTTTAAGAAATTAACAGCGCATCAAATCTTTTCTTCCACTCAGCATAATCTATCATATAATTGTACCCGCAAACCTTGCTTATTTCCCTGCCTTGCAGCACCTCATATATTTTGGATGCACATTCTCTCGTCTCTTTTTGCGGACCGAAGGGATTGAAACGCATCCCCCCTTCCTTAAGGAATACATAGTCGCAGATGAGAAGGACGTCCTCAAAAAGAGAAGGAATGACTCTGCTTCAAGCTGACCCAAAAGATTCCCTATCGTAAGATTTATTGTTTAACGCACTCTGATGAATGGTATGCGCAAAAGTCTTTCCTTTGCGACTTCCCATGTCTCTTTGGTTATATGCGGTTACAAAAGTATCCAATTCAGTTATTAAACCCTGTTTCATTTGTTTATCAAGAAACGCGGCCTCGAATGAATTTTTTACCAAACGATATATGTCGTTGTGTCCCAGATGCAGTGCCTTTTGTACGGCCAGAAAATTCTCCGTTATATAACCCCCAAAATAAGCAGGGTCATCGGAATTCACCGTAACACACAATCCCATATCAAGCATGTGCTTTAGATTGTGTTTTTTTATGGAATCAAAGATATGAAGCCTGACATTGGAAAGAGGACAAACGGTTAATGGTATTTGCGCTTCAACCAGCTTTTTGACTAATTGCGTATCAGCGACACAGCGAACTCCGTGATCAATGCGTGATACCCTGAGTTTTTCCAGCGCCTGATGGATATATTCTACCGGCCCTTCCTCACCGGCATGGGCGACTGTCAAAAACCCTTCTTCCAGCGCCTTATCAAATACGCGGGTAAACTTCTCCGGCGGATGGCCTGCCTCACACGAATCAAGCCCAACCCCTATTATCCACTCCTTGAATGGCAGCGCCTGATGCAGTGTATCCATCGCTGAGTCTGCGCTGAGGTGCCGCAAAAAACACATAATAAGTTTCGCAGAAATACCGAAGAGTCGCTGCCCATCTACCAAAGCGCGGTGCATGCCGGTAATTACTGTTTCAAACGAGACACCTCTGCTGGTATGGGCCTGCGGATCAAAAAATATTTCAGTATGACGCACATTCTGGGCATGCGCCCTTTTCAGATATGCCCAGGTCATATCGTAGAAATCCCGTTCTTGCATCAGTACGCCGGCGCCTTCATAGTAAACATCCAGAAATGATTTAAGGTGGGTAAATTGATAGGCGCTGCGCACTTCTTCTAAAGAATTAAAAGGACGTATCAGTTTGTTCCGTTCTGCAATTGAAAACATCAAATCAGGCTCTAATGAACCCTCAATGTGAATATGCAGTTCAGCCTTTGGAATATCACGAATGAATGCCTTGATCATGAGCGCCTCTTATACCTCCCCATTAATTGTGTTTTCGCCAGGATATGATTTTCCATTGCTTTTTCAACCTCAAAAGCAGGACTGGTCAGTTTCATAAGTTTTACCTTCTTTGAATAACAGGAATTTTGCGCCGTTACATTTTAAATTTAGTTCCACTCATGTAATCGGCATTTTTCTTTGGTTTTTTGTTATCTCGCATAAGGCATTGGCTGCACGCCGACGGACACATCCGTATCCCCATCCTTAATGGAAGGGTACTGGTGTACATCACGATTTGTGATTCTAGCATCTCGAATTTCCCTTTTCAACTTTAAATTCCCGTATTAGCCCGACTTTCGCAATTCGCGCTGGAAAGTGATTATTTTTAGGTATAAATCGCCGTGAGACCCTTGATTTTACAGGAGTGCATTTTGAAAAATAGCATGTAGTGCCGACCTACCCTATTGACGCTACCGAAGGAACCTGAGAAAATGAGTTCATGTTTTTACGGGAGAAATCACGGGCGAAGGATGGGAAAACGCACCGTTACTGGAGTGTAGTAGAGAACCGTCGGGTCAGCGGTGGAGGCGTGGTACAGAGGCAGGTTCTGTACCTTGGAGAACTCAAGGATAGCCAACGGACGGGATGGGTAAGGACGATAGAGGCGGTTTGGGGTGAAAAGGCAAGTACAAAACAACTGGCGCTGTTTCCGGATGACCGGGAAGAATAGCCCATATTGGACTGCGAAGCCATTCGGGTACGGTTGGACAAGATTGAGTTACGTTATCCGCGGGAATGGGGAGCGAGTTGGTTGGGTTTGTATTTGTGGAATCTACTGGAGTTGGACATATTTTGGAGAGAACGTTTGCCGTCAAGCCGTAAGGGGACGAGTTGGCTGAATATGCTGAAGGCGTTGACTTGTTACCGTTTGATTGATCCTGGGAGCGAATTTCGTTTTCACCGTGAGTGGTATGTGCGCAGCGCTATTGGGGATCTGCTGGGAGAGGATTATTCATTGGCGCAGAAGGATAAGCCGTATCGTTGTTTGGATTTGCTCATTGAGCATCAGGAGGAGTTGTTTGTTTTTTTAAAGGGGCAATGGGGCAAGCTTTTTGGGGCAAAGTATGACGTGCTGCTGTATGATTTGACGAGTACGTATTTTGAGAGTGAACCACCGCCAGTAGGCTCGGGGAGTAAAAAACGCTTTGGATACAGCCGTGA
>JACPHJ010000035.1 GCA_016188675.1 Planctomycetota bacterium | reverse complement strand
TATTCGTTATTCAATACACGGTTAAATTGGTCCGTCATTTTAAGTTAGCTCTTATGGGGTGAAGCCCCTGGATGACGAATAAACGAAAATACACAGCCCCAAAGGGGCGAAAGATAAATAAAAGGTTAATCATATGGAAGTACGTCAGCAGCGTGGCAGGGTTCTCATTGGCAAACTGGGACTGGACGGCCATGACCGCGGCGCAAAGATTATTGCGCGCAGTCTCTGTAATGACGGCTTCGAGGTGATTTATACGGGGATACGCCGGACACTTGAGGAAATCGCATCTGCGGCAATTCAGGAAGACGTTGATGCCATCGGTCTGTCTCTTCTTTCGGGCGCCCACAATGAACTTATTCCTGCATTGTTGGATGCCCTTCGTCAGGCAAAGGGCGGAGACATACCGATCATCGTCGGAGGCATCATCCCGCAGGAGGACATTCCACACTTAAAGGAAGAAGGTGTTCGTGAGGTGTTTACCCCCGGTACGCCAATTCAAACAATCCTGAATGCGTTCAGGAAAGTCACTAGCGATCACCGGCAAAATAAACATATAACGCCATGAATGAGATTGACGATATTTTAAGTGGAATTCGCCATAAAGACCCTCGTATGATCGGACGCGCCATTTCAATTGTGGAAGAGGGTGACCAAAGAACGGAGGCGATTTTACGGATGCTCGACGAAGAAAGAGTTCAGACGGCGTCAATTATAGGGATAACCGGTTCACCCGGAGTTGGAAAATCCACTTTAGTTGGCCAATTAATTTCACACTATCGCAGCCAAGGACTTCGCATTGGGATCGTGGCCATTGACCCTTCCTCACCGACAACCGGCGGGGCATTCCTGGGAGACCGTATCCGCATGATGAAACATACCATAGACCAGGACGTTGTGATACGCTCTATGGCGACGCGGGGCAGGCTGGGAGGTTTGTGTGCAGCGGCAGGGGCGGCTGCCAGAATCATGGCCAGTTCCGGATGCAACCCTGTCATTGTCGAGACGGTGGGTATTGGGCAGGCAGAAGTTGATGTGGTTAGTCTTGCGGATATCACCGTTCTGGTTTTCGCTCCCGGATTAGGAGATGATATTCAAGCCATGAAGGCCGGTTTAATTGAGATGGCAGATATTCTGGTCGTTAACAAGGCCGATTGCCCCGGAGCGGATGCCCTGGCAATGGAGATAGAATCTGTAACGCAGGAAAGAAACTGCCCGGTTTGCCGGACAATTGCCCCGGAAACTACCGGCATTGAGGAACTGGCGGCAGTCATCCGTGATATGGATCAAAAAAAAAGGCAAAACGGTCAGTTTGCCAGGAACCGTCAAAAGGCAAGAGAGTTGGAAGTTTTGGATTGGGCAGTCGAAATGATGCGGATAAAACTGAAAAATCTCATCGAGTCTCAGTCAATACAGATCAAAGGAGACCCCCGCATGATTGCCAGGAAACTGATTGAAGAGATCGGTGTTGCATAAACTGAATATTTAGATTGGGGCTAAAAGCCTGAAATAGCATAATATAATCCCTCCATTGATGGGAGGGATATAAGGGAGGGTGAGCAATCTTTTTCTTCCCCCCACATGAACATCAAATTTTAATTTTACCCACCCCCATCCCCTCCCGGGAGGGGACTAAGGGGTGGGTTCCCTCCCAAGAGGGGATTTTAATACCTCCTTAGACCTCGTCGTGAGTGAAGTCGAGCGAAAAGGGGGATATAAGGGGGTTGTCATTCCCCTCTCGAGAGGGGTAGAGGTGTGTTTATGAATAAAAGATTAAAATTCCTTAACATCGAGGCGCTTTTATGAACAAGCATCCTGCACTTGTCGAATGGAAAGAAAAGGTTCTCAAGAAGGCCCTGGAACGGACTCCGGAACGCGCAAAAGAGTTTAAAACCGGTTCGGGCATTCCCGTGGAACGCCTTGCACTGCCTGAAACCCCCGATGAAAAATATATTGCAGAAATAGGCTTTCCGGGACAATACCCATTCACCCGCGGGGTTCAGCCTACGATGTATCGTGGGCGTTTCTGGACAATGAGGCAGTATGCCGGCTTTTGCACTGCTGAAGAGTCAAACAAAAGATACCGCTACCTGCTTGAGCAGGGAACAACCGGTCTTTCCGTTGCCTTTGATTTGCCCACACAGATCGGGTATGATTCCGACCATTTCATGAGCCGGGGTGAAGTAGGCAGGGTAGGTGTTGCCATTGACACGTTGCAGGATATGGAATCCCTGTTCACTGGCATTCCCCTTGATAAAGTCTCCACGTCCATGACAATCAATGCGCCCGCTTCTGTATTACTCGCCATGTACGTGGCAGCAGGAGAAAAACAGGGTGTCAGCCGCGATCGGTTAATGGGAACGATCCAAAATGACATTCTCAAAGAATATATTGCACGGGGAACATACATTTTTCCCCCGCATCCCAGCTTGCGGTTGACTACAGACATTTTTGAGTGGTGCAATAAAGAAGTCCCCCAGTTCAATACGATTTCGATTTCCGGCTATCACATACGGGAGGCAGGTTCAACAGCGGTTCAGGAGATTGCATTTACACTGGCCAATGGATGCACCTATGTGCAAGCAGCCATTCAGGCAGGGTTGGACGTTGACAACCTTGCCCCGCGCCTGACTTTTTTCTTCAATGCATCCTCAGATCTTTTTGAGGAGGTCGCAAAGTTCCGGGCAGCCCGAAGACTTTGGGCCAAATTGATGAAGGAGCGTTTCCATGCCCAAAAACCCGCCAGCCAGATGCTCCGGTTCCATACACAGACGTCAGGTTCATCGCTGACAGCGCAGCAAGCCGACAATAATATTGTCAGGGTAACACTGCAGGCGCTCGCTGCCGTGCTTGGAGGAACGCAGTCCCTGCATACAAACTCACGCGACGAAGCCTTTACACTTCCCACGGAAGATGCTGCCCGCGTGGCGCTCCGTACACAGCAAATTATTGCTTACGAATCGGGCGTATGCAATACGGTAGATCCACTGGGAGGGTCGCATTATATCGAGGGCTTAACCGACCGGATCGAACGCGAAGCCTCCGCGCTGATTGAAAAAATTGATCAGACGGGAGGAATGGTTGCCGCCATCGAATCAGGACTGGTTCAGCACCAGATCGAAGAGGCCGCTTTTGAATATCAACGACAGATAGACGCCGGTGAACGGGTAATTGTGGGAGTCAATCGTTTCCAGGCACAGGAGACAGTTTCTCCGCCGGTCTTTCGTGTTAATAAATCAGTAGAAGAAAATCAAGTAAGGAAACTTGCCGAAATACGCGCCAGACGTAATAACCAAAAAGTAAAGAATGCCCTGACGCGTGTTGAGGAGGCAGCACGGGGAAAAGACAACGTCATGCCACCTATCCTAGAGGCCGTTCGTGATTATGCATCTTTGGGCGAGATTTGCGACGTCCTGCGCAGTGTATTCGGGGTATACGATGAGAAAAAGGGGCGCTGAAACGTGGAATAATAAATTAGGTTGGGTTTTAAAAGGCAAAATCCAACGATTCCCCGTTTACACGAGGACAAGTTTTTTACCCACCCCTCAATCCCCTCCCAAGAGGGGACTTTTATAATCCCCCTCTTGGGAAGGGTCAGGGGTGGGTTCTTTACCAGGAAGGGATTTTTTAAATTCCCCTCATTGGTAGGACAAGCGTCCACGCTTGTCATTATGGTTATCACTATGATTAAAAACATTGACCATATGGGGATCGTCGTTCGGTCACTTGATGAAGCGGTTCGTTATTACGAACAGGCGCTCGGATTGCCATGCAGCGGCAGAGAGGAGGTGGCTTCTCAAAAGGTACGGACGGCATTTTTTCAGGTAGGAGGCGTTCGCCTTGAACTTCTGGAGCCAACATCGGCAGACAGCCCCGTCGCCAGGTTTCTCGAAAAACACGGCGAGGGATTACACCACGTGGCCTTTGCGACTGACGATATCTATGCCCAATTACTGCAGGCCAGTAAGGCTGGCTGTCACTTGGTAAATGAAACACCCGTTGAAGGAGCCGGAGGAAAGCTGGTGGCTTTTCTCCACCCGAAATCAACACACGGTGTACTCACGGAATTCTGTTCGATGAAAACAAAGACAGGTGACGAGTGACGAGTGACGTGTGGCGGGCAACGTTTTTTCTCGTCACACGACACCCTTCACTTAAAAAGCTTTCTAAAACATGATTGTATAGGAAATTTCTTTTATTTTATGCGGTTATTCGGGTAGCGTGAAGTGTAAAATCCCCCTTAGAAAAGGGGGCAAGGGGGTTGTAAAATTATCAAAGAAAAACACAACCCCCTGTATCCCCCTTTGGTAAGGGGGAATAACTTGTCCTCATCAAACCTGTCCTTGTGAAAATGGGGAATAGGGAAAAGAGGTTTTTACAAGGCGATACTATAACGGGACATTTTTATGACTATTCCACAGAAACTCATTGACGAATTAGAGGAACGCCGGAAGTCAATCCTTGCCAATGCGGATGACAAAACCAGGGAACGGCATGCCAAAGGATTAATGACGGCGCGTGAACGTCTCACAAATCTTTATGACGAGAACACGTTCCAGGAAATGGGGATGCTCGCCCAGCACGACTGCCACGACTTTGGCATGGAAAAGAAAGTCTTGCCCGGTGACGGGGTGGTAACGGGCATAGGCTACATTGACGGCAAACCTGTCGCCGCCTTCAGCCAGGATTTTATGGTGGGAGGGGGAACTCTGGGACGAATTCACGCCCAGAAGGTGTGCGATCTCATGAATTATGCTCTAAAAACAGGAATGCCCCTGGTTAGTTTCAACGACTCCGGAGGCGCAAGAATACAGGAAGGCGTGGATTCTTTGTCAGGTTACGGACAGGTATTTTTCAGAAACGTGATGCTCTCCGGGGTGGTTCCGCAGATAGCCGTCATTGCCGGTCCCTGCGCGGGAGGGGCGGCATACTCACCGGCGCTGATGGATTTTATTATCATGACCAAAAATAACGCCAATATGTTTATCTGCGGGCCGGATGTCATCAAAGCCGCTACGGGACACGCAGCATCGATGGAAGAAATCGGAAGCGCTGCAACACATGCTGCAATCAGCGGCAACATCCATTTTGTCGCAGAAGACGATACCCATGCCATCGAACTGGTACGTCAACTGCTTTCCTATTTGCCTCCAAACAACTTACTGGACCCGCCGCACCGGCCTGCATCCGGAATTTCACTCAGCCAGGACGAGGAAATGAACAAACTCATCCCGTCAGATAACAAGGAACCTTTAAATATGCTGGAAATCATCAAGCGGCTGATTGACAACGGAGAGTTTCTGGAGGTACAAAAAGATTGGGCGAAAAACATAGTCCTCGGCTTTGCACGGATAGAAGGGATTGTAGCAGGAATCGTCGCCAACCAGCCTATGATCAAGGCCGGAACAATTGATATTGACGCCGCAGACAAGGCAAGCCGGTTTATTCGTTTCTGTAACGTTTTTAATATTCCGCTGCTAACTCTGGTGGATGTACCCGGATTCCTGCCTGGAGTAGCACAGGAACAGGGAGGAATAATCCGTCACGGGGCGAAGATGCTGTTTGCATATGGAGCGGCCACGGTTCCAAAAATTACCGTGATTCTCAGGAAGGCATACGGCGGCGCCTATCTGGCCATGTGCAGCCGGGACATGGGGGCGGACATGGTTTTTGCATGGCCAACGGCGGAGATTGCCGTAATGGGAGCCGAAGGGGCAGTGAAAATTATCTACCGGCGTGAAATTGAAGCCGCCAAAGACCCAAAGGCGCGGGAAGCCGAACTCGTTGCAGAGTACCACGAACGGTTTGCCTCGCCGTATCATGCTGCAGCCCATGCGTTGATCACAGACGTGATTGAACCCTCACGCACGCGGTCTGCCGTTGCGCTCGCCCTGCGCACCACGCTTTCCAAACGTGAGAGCCGTCCGCCGAAAAAACACGGGAATATACCTCTATGATACCTTTCAATAAAATCTTAATCTTTGCCAGTATGTCGCCTCAATCTTCTCTTTTGGAAACGCTCCGTTTTCAAACAGTGGGTTTCATTCTTGTGATTGCGGCTTTGGGTTTAATTGCCCTCATTCTGATTTCAATGGGATATTTCTTTGAAAATTCTGTGAGTCGAAAACCGGCGGCAATTGCCGGCGTAACTCCACAGGGAAAACCACCAGATACCACCAGGGAAGATGACCCTGAGGTTATTTTAGCCGTTATTGCTGCCGCAGTGGACTCTGTGATAAGCAACTCTCACAGGATTGTATCTATTCGGCCGATCGATGCCGGACAAGCATCAGGAAATCTTTACCTGCAGGCATGGTCTATCGAAGGCAGGCGTCAGCATTTTGCATCACACAAAATACGTTAATTAACCATGAAGAAACTGAGAGTAACTGTTGCAGGAAAGGTATATGAAGTAATCGTTGAAGTCCTCGAAGAGGATGAACACGGGCCTGCGCATACAGCCAAACATACGACTGCGTCTTCCATTCATGAACTGACGGCGCCCGCAGCGCCATCCCTTGTTCATGCCGTATCAAAAGAACCGGGAAACGTTGCCAGTCCGTTGGCAGGAAGAGTGTTGGCTATCCCCGTGCAAGCTGGGCAAACTGTCAGGGAGGGAGATCAATTGATGGTTCTTGAGGCAATGAAAATGAACAACTATATTTATGCCCCTCGCAGCGGTAAAATTTCAGCCATCCTTGTAAGGGCAGGAGACGTGGTGGAAGAAGGTCAGGCGCTGTTTACCATTTTGTAGTATTGACGCGAAGATCCCCCTCACCTTAATCCTCTCCCACAAAGGGGAGCGGAAATTTTTCACTACCTTGATGGGCAATGTCATTGAACTAAGGGGAGATGTTTCAGTTTCAGGTAAAAGCCCAAAGGGCTTACATAGGAAAGCCCAGGGCAACGCCCTGGGTAAGAGTATAATAATATCTTTAAGCTCTGAAAGAGCGTAATAACAATGGATGGAAGACAATGTCTCAATCTTTAACAAACATCCTCGTTCACATTATATTTAGCACTAAAGATAGACAATCTTTGATCCGTCAAAGTGTTGAAGATCAATTACATGCATACGATGAACGATACGTATGGGATTAATATGCCTTGTTATATAACCCCTTCAGGGTTAAATTCTATTCTATTTCTTTTTCCCATGGCGTTGCCCTGGGCTATCTTATTACAGCCCTGTTGGGCTGTAGGAAGTTGACTTTATCTTTGGATACCCTGACTATCATTTATAAATCTTCATTTTCGCGAGAACAAGTTTTAGAAAGTATTTAGAAATGGTGGCGAGTTGCGAATGACGAGTGATGCGTAAATCACTGTCCGTCACATGTCACTCGTCACATGTCACTCGTCACCTGTCTTTGTTTTCACTCTTTGGCTGCGGCTGAGCCGCACTGCGAGATACTTGGATATGATTCAGGATTTTATCAACTTTCTGCATCTGTCGGCATTTCACCTGGTGACGTGGAAGATGGTGGTCATGTGGATTGTGGCGCTTGCGCTGCTTTACCTTGCAATTTATAAAGGTTTTGAGCCGCTGCTTCTTGTTCCAATCGCTTTTGGCGCGCTCTTAGCTAATTTACCAACGCAGGGCATCGTCAACCTTCCAACGCACAGTGAACCAGGCGGCCTTTACTATTACATTTCAAAAGGAATTACCTGGGAAATATTTCCCCCTCTGATTTTCCTGGGTGTGGGTGCGCTGACGGATTTTGGCCCACTGATTGCCAACCCGCGCACCCTGCTTCTGGGAGCGGCGGCTCAGTTAGGTGTATTCGCAACTTTTTTCATAGCCTGGTTACTCGGCTTTACTGCCCATCAGGCGGCATCCATTGGAATAATTGGCGGAGCTGATGGTCCTACGGCGATATTTACCTGCAACAGGCTTGCCCCGGAACTCCTTGCACCGGTTGCCGTCGCAGCTTACAGTTATATGTCACTGGTTCCTCTCATTCAGCCGCCGATCATGAGGTTATTGACTACTCCGCAGGAAAGGAGAATCCGGATGAAATCGTTACGAAAGGTATCGAAGCTGGAGAAACTTCTTTTTTCCCTGCTCGTTACCGTTCTTTGCGTGCTGCTTGTTCCTGCGGCCTCGGCGCTGATTGCCATGCTTATGCTTGGGGGCGTCCTTATGGGAAAATTGATGAACCGCATGAGCCCGAATAATCCTATTAATCCCCTGATTGGCGCTGCGGGAGTATCGGCCATGCCCATGGCGGCGCGTGTTGCGCAATTGGAAGGACAGAGGGAAGACCCGAATAATTATCTCCTTATGCATGCCATGGGGCCGAATGTTGCCGGCGTTATTGGTACAGCCGTTGTTGCCGGTTATTTTATCGCAAGTTTAAGCAAGTGAAATAGAAATATACAAACATAAGTAACAAATCACTTTTTTAAAAATATCAATATTAACAATATTTTACCGTATTATGTAGGGGCAGGTTTCAAACCTGCCCCTACTGTAAATACAATGAATACCTGCATGTTGTTTTACAAAAAACCAAGCTGTTACCAAATGGGTGAGGGGTATTTTCGCATCAATACTATAGGGAAATGGTGTGTTCATTGTTATGACCGGGTCGGTTCGACAAATGACGTTGCACGTGATTTGCCGCCCTGGAATGCCGTACGAGCCGATGCTCAAACATCCGGGCGTGGAAGGCACGGACGGCCATGGGTTTCAGACAATGGGGGTCTGTGGCTTTCAATGGTTGTGCCAATTACGGGAGAAAGACGCCGTTGGAGAGCCTTGCCACTGGCGGCAGGATGGGCAGTCCTCGATGTTATGAAAGGTTTGGGAATACAGGAAGCCCGTCTCCGATGGCCTAATGACATTATGGTTAGTGACATGAAACTGGCCGGTTTGCTGGTTGAACAATTCCGTGAAGGTATCGCGGTTGTAGGTGTGGGAATCAACGTCTTCAACAGTCCAAACAGGGTAAATCATGAATTAACGCAAAAAATCACCCGGCTGTCCGATCACATCGATCCGGCGCCCTGCCTCGATGAATTGACCGTAATGATACTCAATAATTTTGAGAGCATACACCGGCAAATGGGGAAATACGGATTCTCTGCATTATTAGACAAAATTAATACCGCCTGGAGTATACCTCGTTTGGTAGAGCTGAGGCTTGACAGAGAAACACAAAGGGGATTGTTTCTGGGAATTAATACGGAGGGTAATCTTATTGTAAAAACCGATTCCGGCCATGAATTTTCTTATTTACCCCACAAGGTTACGCTGTTCAGGGAAGTTTATGATGAATGACGAAACACGACTCTCCTCAACGGACAAATACAATGGACTGGAAATTATTTCAAAGACAGAAGAACGGCTAGACCGGCTGCGCCGGAGGGCAGGGTTCTATGCAGCCCCCTTGGCATTTGGCGTTGTTTTCTTGCTTACCAGAGGAAGACTAACGCCCGATGGTTGTCGTTTGAGTGCCGTGCTGGCTTGCGTTATTGTATTATGGCTGACAGAATCGCTTCCTCTTCCGGTAACCGCTTTGCTGGGGACGTGCCTGTGCATCGGACTCGGCATTGCCGACGCAAGGACGGCGCTCGCCCCATTTGCAGACCCCATCATATTCCTGTTTATCGGCGGGTTTATTCTTGCCCGGGCAATGATGATTCATCGTCTCGACCGGCGTTTTGCGCTCGCCATCCTTTCGCTCCGATGGGCAAATGGAAACCAGGCCCGGTTACTGGGCGCTTTTGGCGGGATAACGGCGATAATGTCCATGTGGGTCAGCAACTCAGCGGCTACCGCGATGATGATGCCTATAGCGCTGGGAATCCTACGGGCAATTGAGGATATGCGCCAGACAGACCACAATCCATCCAAAATCTCAGACAAATTGCCCAAAGGGTCATTCGCAACAGGGATGATGCTCATGGTAGCATTCTCAGCCTCGGTTGGCGGCATCAGCACTCCCATTGGAACACCTACCAACCTCATCGGTATTGGATTGATCAAGAAGCTGGTTGGTATTGACATAACCTTTTTCCGGTGGATGGCAATTGGTATTCCCCTAAGTATAGCCATGTACGGTATACTATTTGTGCTGCTTTACCGGCTTCACCGGGAAAAGAATCCGGGAAACGGTGATATATCACATGCACATTTAAAACAATACCTCCAAAACGAGAAGGCCTCCCTTGGCGCATGGACTCAAGGGCAGGTAAATACCCTGATCGCCTTTGGAGTCGCCGTTGCATTGTGGATCACTCCGGGACTGTTTGTAATTGCCCTTGGAAAAGAACACACGTTGTTCAAGCTCGTCAGTGAAAATCTCCATGAGGGCATGGTTGCGCTCATCGCGGCATGTATCCTCTTCATCCTGCCCACTGACCGCCGGCAGGGGAAGTTCACCCTCACCTGGCAGGAAGCAGTGCAGATTGACTGGGGAACTATCCTTCTGATGGGAGGCGGCATGAGTCTGGGAGGATTAATGTTCTCGACGGGATTCGCTACAGCCATTGGAGAGGGTGTTACGAGCTTGACAGGCGCACAATCGTTGTGGGGATTGACTGCGGTGTCTATTGCGCTGGCAATTATGATAAGCGAAACAACCTCCAATGTCGCATCGTCGAACATGATCATTCCCGTAGTCATTGCGCTTGCCGGGGCATCGGATATCAACCCGATTCCCCCGGCGCTTGGGGCGTGTCTTGGCGCCAGTTACGGATTTATGCTGCCCGTATCCACGCCTCCTAATGCAATCGTTTACGGAACCGGACTGGTTTCTATCCCGAAAATGATCCGTGCGGGGTTCATTTTTGACCTGTGCGGCTTCTTCATCATCTGGTCATATTTGCGTGTACTCTGTCCTTTAATGGGATGGGGATAAATATTCGGTATTTATCTTTCGATTTTTAAATACTTGTTGACATCATAGCCTGGTTTTATTATACATTCGCAATATAATTTTCGTGATAGCCGTAATAAAAGACCGCATATAGGCGGCATAATCCATGTTGAATTTATAAGGGAAACATGCATACATATAAAGAGTTACATGCTCTTACCGTGGAAGAGCTGGAAGCTGAATACGATCGGTTGGCAAAAAATACGAATGTCGGCTTGGAGTTCTATCGTGAGGAGTTGGCACGACGAGAAGCCGCAGAACAAAATAATCGCATGGTAAAAATGACCCAGCAAATGAGGAATATGACCATTGCAATTACAGTAATGACCGTTGCTAATATAATCGCAGTTATTATTCAGTTATGCAAATAAATTTAACAAGGCGCTCAAGCAACGACGCAGCAAAGCTACGTTGCTTAGCTTGGCGTTATACCGCTATGACGGAACCAGACACATCTGATGATGTTTGCGTTTACTGCGGCAGCACGAAGGCGCTGACGGACGATCATATTCCGCCCAAGACGCTCTTTCCGAAACCGCGTCCGTCGAATCTCATCACGGTGCGCAGTTGCCGCGCGTGCAACGAAGGGGCGTCAAAGGACGACGAGTACTTTCGCCTTATGATTTCCATGCGCCATGACACGGGAGACCACCCGGCCGTCAAAAAGATCCTTCCGACGATCTATCGCTCTTTGCAAAAACCAACCAAAAAGGGATTTCAACAGGCGCTTTTCAACAGCATGGGCGATCTCGACATTGTGTCAGGCGGCAACATTTATCTTGGCACAGCACCCGGATACGACGTTGATCTCCGCCGTCTGGATCGCGTTGCCGCGCGAATCACCGCTGGTTTGTACTTTTACGAATTTGGCAATCGTGTTCCGGGAAATCTACACGTTACGGCCTATTCCACCTCCGGTCTCGATAACGTTAATTCTGACGCCAAGGCGCGCGTCTTCAACATCTTCAATAAGGTCACTCGCAATCAACCCCGGGTCTTTGGCGAAAACGTTTTTGCGTATTGGTTTCAACAGGTTCAAGGTCACGATACAATGAGTGCGTGGGTTCTCGCATTTTACGAAAGGGTTGAGTTCCTTTGCTTGGTTACTCCAAACGAGGACGTGATATAACAAACGGATGCACCGGAGTGAAAAATCGTCGGTGACTCGTTTCGCTCGGCAACTTCAACTACCCGCCCGGTGATCCGAAACGTTATATTTTCCATCGCGCCCATCAGCCTGGCACTGGGTTGTAAGACTATAAATAGAAGAGTTATGTGGTTGGGTTGAGGAACGAAACCCAACCTTATACAATTTTTTATAGACAAGGGTATAGAAAATATCTTGCAATCTGACGGAGTAGACCGTGTACAAGCGGATATTGAAACGATGTCGTGAAAAGGTTTGTAATCAACAGTATGTAATGACGTATCATGCAAGAAAAGAGATGAATGAAGATGTCCTGTTGATTTATGATGTCGAACAATGTATCCTTACTGGCAAGATACTCGAACGCCAGAAAGACAGGATAACTGCCGAGTGGAAATACCGTATCAGAGGGAATACACCTGATGGTGATGAAATTGAAGTAATTGTAAAGCTAAGTCCAACCGACACGTTGGTTATTATTACTGTGTACAAACTAAAGGGAGGAAATTCAGATGGTGTGTGACATTTGTGGGAAAGTAGGCGCACGCATCCGTAAGGTTACGGATACGTATGGGAAAGGTAAAGATTTATTGGTAATTGAAAATATCCCCATGATAAGTTGTCCAAATTGCGGAGAGCGTTACTTTACCGCGGAAACTTTACATGAAATTGAACGCATTAAACGCTATCGCAAAAGCATCGCTGTTAAACGCCATGTTAAAGTTGCAAATTTTACTTAGTGATACAGTTTATCAGTTGGATTCAGGTTAGAAAACTTCGTAAGAAACGAATTAAAACAATATTGAAAATGAGTAAAGACATCAAGCAGAAAATCAAGGAAGCCATCCAGTTGTGTAGTTATAGTCCGCAAAATATACGAAAGAACGCGAAAGTCCTTTATAACACATGCAGAATCTTACCCCTTTTGTGTTTTTCGAGTTTTTCGTGGGCTTAGACAAATAGCGGTGTCTACGGCGCCCAGAGGTACATGAAAGATGGCGTGCCTGACCTGACGAAAGCCTTCAGGTCGATATTGAGAAGATTAATTGCCCCAATACCTGAACTACTGAGGTGTGAGTATATGTTATTCTTGTAAACGCCTGGTCTGTGATAGATGACAACCCGTGCCTTCGTGAGCCCTGCCTCTTCCTTCGCCACATCAATGGCTTCATCCAGATAGCCAATCTGATCGATAAGCCCATATTCCAACGCCTGCTGGGCAGTATAAATCCTGCCATCGGCAAGCGATTTGAGTTTTTCAAGGGGTAATCCTTTTCTGTTTTCTGCGATGACGGACAAAAACCTTTCATACATATTGTCCAGTATGCCCTGAAATATCTTGCGTTCCTCTTCCGTCATCGTCTTTAAGGGAGAACCCATGTCCTTATGTTCACCCGTCTTGATGGATGTGTCTTTCACACCGATCTTTTGCAAAAGCCCTTCGACGCTGAGATTAAGCATAATAACGCCAATACTGCCGGTAACCGTGGTAGGATGCGCTACAATCTTGTCTGCAGAGACGGCCACGTAGTAGCCGCCCGACGCCCCCAAATCCATGATGCAGGCAATGACCTTGTTGTTTGTTTTCTTTTTAAACTGCTCGATTTCATGATATATCATGTCTGAGGCAGTAACCGTGCCGCCCGGACTGTTGATACGCAGGATAACGGCTTTTATATGTTTGTCTCTGGCTGCCGTTTTGAGTTCTTCCTTGATACGGGCAACCATATCCGGTTCGCCTGAGAGACCGGCAAGACCACGCTTTTCCTCCTCGGAAATGATACCTGAAATATCCACAATGAGTATCTTCTCTTTCCCCTTTCCCATGACCGTTGTCTCCTTAAGCGGCGCAACAGGCGGGACGAGGGAAACAGATATGAAACTACAGCCAGAAGACAAAAGAAGAGACAGGCAAAAAATGCAGATAAGAATAGTTAAAGGATATTTGCTTTTCATCTTTTCCATGATGGGTAACTATGTAGGAGACGTCTACATATAACATCGCCGTCGGAAGACGGCTACTATAACGTTGTAGCGCGACTTTCAAGTCGCCTGTTTCTTCTGCTTACCTTTTTAGCTGCCCCATGCGAGATAAATCTCGCGCTACAATTGCGTAACATTGAAATTCCTTGAACGTGAACGTAGATCGTAATCGAACGAAAACTATCAGAACTGTCATTTCGAGCCCTTCGTTCAACTCAGGACAGGCTCCGCGAGAAATCCTCGTTCTGAGCCTTAAGATTCTTCGGCTTCGCCTCAGAATGACACAAGGCGAAGGAATGACAAATGCGAATGGGTCGAAATGTCAAAAGTATGGAGTTTCGTTCGGACGCTATTTAATAAACAGGATTATACTATCTCTACGAGATTGATGTCGAAAGTCAGGTCTTTCCCGGCCAAGGGGTGATTGGCGTCCAATGTTACGTTCGATTCGGAAACACCGGTTACGGTGACAATAATTGTTTGACCATCCTGATCATTGGTTTTAAATTGGTGGCCGACTTTTACTTCCAGGTCAGGAGGGAATTGGTCTCGGCCGACCACTCCAACCATTTCCTTATGGTGCATACCATATGCATCTTCCGCCTGGATGTTAACGGTCCTCGATTCGCCTATGTTCATTCCCAGCACGGTATGCTCAAAGCCCGGAATTAACTGGCCATCACCAATGGTAAATTGCAGAGGCTCACGGTTATTAGAGGTGTCAAACACCGTACCATCATCCAATTTACCTGTATAATGAACCTTCACGGTGTCACCATGTTTTGCCTGTGCCATTTACCACTCCTTTCTTTTCGAGATTTATCATGCATTCATCATATTTACCGTAAGGGGGACAGGTTTCAAACCTGCCCCTACTTTTTTATGGCAGGTTCTATATTAATATTCTTACCTCTGATTTTGACGTCTTGCATGGCGTCCTGGACATCTTGTGCGTATTCTGCAGGAACTTCGACAAATGTAAACTTGTCAAAGACGTCAATGTCTCCAATGACCCTGTCAGAAAGACCCGTTTCATCCTTAATAGCGCCTAAAATATCTCTTTTGCTTATTTTTTGCTTTTTCCCCACATTGACAAAAAACCTCACCATCCCCAGCGCAGCACCCGTATCGCGAAAGTCTTCCTTTTGTACCGGGGATTCTTTGCCGTTTTCGCCCATGACTATTTTTAACAAAGATGCGGCAATATCCAGGGAGGTATACTCTTCCTCGATCAGCCTTTCAACCCAATTGATATATTTCCCCAAATGCCCCCCATCTATAGACTCTTTTACCTTTTCCAAGAGCAGATTTGTTTTAATTTCCTCGACGTCAGCGGGAGAGGGGACTTCCTGAAACATTATCTTTGTCTTCGCGTATCGTTGTATATCCCTTATCTGATAAATATCCCTGCCCACCACAAAGGTGAAGGCGCGTCCCGTTCGCCCCGCCCTGCCCGTTCTTCCAATCCTGTGCACGTAATATTCCTCATCATGCGGCACGTCATAGTTGAACACAGCCTCTATATCTTCGACGTCAATTCCCCTGGCCGCCACGTCGGTTGCCACCAGAATCTCAACCGCGCCTTTTCTGAATTTGGACATAACCCTATCCCTTTGCGTCTGGTTCATGTCTCCATGAAGTCCATCGGCCGAATAACCTCTTGCCTGGAGGTGACCCACCAGTTCATCCACGCGTTTCTTCGTATTACAAAACACCAAAGATAATTTCAGGTTGTAGGAATCAATTAAACGGGTCAGCACCTCTGGTTTTGCCTTCTCTTTGACTTCATAATAAAACTGCTCAATACTGGGAACCGTCAACTCCTTATGTACGACCTTTATAAATTCCGGGTTGTTCTGATACTTTTTTGTCAAATTTAAAATAGCCTGAGGCATGGTGGCTGAGAAGAGAATAGTCTGCCGCTGCTCAGGGATTTTCTTAAGAATGAATTCGATATCTTCCCGAAACCCCATATCCAGCATTTCGTCCGCTTCATCCAATATGATTATTTTTACGTCATCCAATTTTAAAGTGCGGCGTTCCATATGATCCATGACGCGGCCGGGAGTACCGATAATAATTTGCACACCTTTTCTTAATCCTTTAATCTGACGTTCTATGGGCTGGCCGCCGTAAACGGGTAATGTCTCAATGCCCTTTTTATATTTTGAGAGTTTCTTCAGTTCTTCTGCGACCTGGATGGCCAGTTCTCTCGTGGGACACAAAATCACCGCCTGGACTTTCCTGCTTTCCGGCGCTACCATCTCTAACGTTGGGATCCCAAATGCGGCCGTCTTCCCAGTGCCGGTTTGAGCCTGTCCAATTACATCCTTTCCTTCCAGAATAGCGGGAATGGACTGGTATTGGATCGGAGTCGCTTCCTCAAAACCCAGGTCAGTAACTGCTTTTTGTATTTCCTTCGACAGTTGTAAATCATCGAACCGCAGTTTTTCCATGGTTACATTATCTTTATTTTTCATTTTAACTGTTTTTTATCACCCTTTCTCCCAAACACCACGCACATAACAATAAACCCCAACAGAATGGTACAGAACGTAATGTATGCAGCAATCAGCAACTTTCCATATAACCCGCCCATTTTTATTCTCCTAAATTACACCAACATTCTTTTTTTGCAGCCATCCCTTTCTCACTTCTTTGGTTACCTTTTCCTCAGCGCCTGTTTTTGATCCGGTATCTTGTTTCACGCCAACAAAAACATATACATTATACCAATCGTCTCTTTCTCCCTCAATCAGACATTCCGCACCGTCATGTATTTCGAACTTAGGTTCGTATTCTTCCCCCGGTCCGTACCTCACCTGGCATTTTGAGGCAGTGACTACTCCACGACTTACTCCCTGCTCTGTGTAAATTTTAATTCCAAGCGATACTACCGCGACAAATAAACCCACCGAAAAACCTATCATGAATCTCTTCAGCCATGAATATTTGAGGACGATGAGGAAGAATAGCAGCAGCATCAACACGACGTACAAAGACACTGCCAGTAAGATTAATTCGTTCCCGTTCAGCAGAAAGAACCAGAAAAAAATCCTTCGAACCACCACCGGGGCTTCGTTTGGTAATTCTTTATCTTCCGTAGAGTTTTTTGCCAGTCTCAGATTGGCATTCAGATCCGCATTTCTTGGTGTAAGCCTCTGTGCCTTTCGGTAGTTTAAAATAGCCCTGCCCAATTCTCCCTTACGGTAATAGGTATTTCCCAGATTATAATAGATTTGCCCATGCCCGAAACCATGCGTCAAAATCGTTTCGTATTGAGACACAGCCTCTTTTAACTTTAGTTCCGCCTCTTGATTATTTCTTGCTGTGATACATTTTGCCGCTTGCAGATATTTCTCATTCGCATCGGTAAATAATTTTATAGCCTCATCCCTTGATATTTTGGATTTCGGATCACCAATCTGAGTCGAGGACAAGTTTTGGATTTCTGATTCCGGCGATCCGCACTCCACAATCCGCATTCCGCAATTCAAGAAAAGAAATATGAAGAAAAAAAGAGCAATGAAACGTATCTTCATTATAATTGTCTCTCCAGTTTTGTGATCAGTTGTTCTGCAAGCTTTAAAGAATGATCCATTTCGTCCTTTGTTCCGCCGTCTTTCGAAAAACGCCGATAATCGAAATCGGTCAAACAGCCGGAAACCTCCGTTATTATATCATCATCAATCCCCCGTTGCTTTAATAAAATGCTGATATTGTCGCCGGTAGCGCTCGCAGCAGAAATATTAAATTTATCAGCCAGGTAATCCGCCATTGATCTGGAAAGGGTTGAGTAAAACTCTTTTGGGGCGTTCTGCGAAAGCGCAGATTTTGCCATCGCCAATCTTTTTTTTGCTATTGCATGCGCCCGTTTATCCCTGGCGTATCCTACATCTGTTTGCAGCCTTTCTTTATGTCTCGTTATGAAAAAAGAAACTACGACTGCAATTGCCGGAATAGAAAGGCACGCTATAATAAAAGGGTTTTTATAAATATAATCTCCCTGATTCCTCAATGAAGACAGATTCGTCATAATAGGCAGGATGTCCTGGGTCAGTATTTGAGCTTGTTGTTTCGCAGAAGCGATATTATTCCCTGAAAGCGTCAGTTGTATTGGCATTTCCTGTTCACCCGCCTCGACAACAATGGGTAAAGGTTCTTTGGTAATCGTCCTGTATTGTCCTGCATGCGGGTCAAAAAAGCTGAATACTACTGCAGGGATAGATTTCAAATCCGTCTTTTGCGGTTCGATAACCTTGCTAAACACCTTGCGTCCGCGAATCAATTCCTCCCGATTGGTAATTTGGGTAGTGGATTCGGCAGGATACAGTTTAAAGTCCTTTGCATTATTCAAAACCAGCAAAGGCTCGTTTATCGTTTGAATGTTGCCTTCGCCGTATACCGACATGGACAGCGTGATGGGGTCTCCTATTTTTACGCGCTGTGTCTTCATCGAAACATCCATGTCATAAGCGCCAACAGCGCCATTAAATTCTTTGGGTTTGCCCTGCTCAGGCAGCGTCTTAACCTTTACGGTGATTGACCCCGTTGTCCTCTCAACGGGATACCTCTTCTGCCCTCTGCCAAAGAAATCGTCAAAAAATGCATCCGAGAAAAAGTTGTCAAACGGCGAATCCCCCTGGTCTCTTCGCTGTTGCAGAATCAAATTGCATTTCAATTTTGCCGGTGAAATAACAAGCTCTCCTGAAACCATCGGAAAAATGGCAGTGCGTAATTCCAATACATTGTACACAATCCCATCCCGAATTTCTTCGTACTGCCTTTGGTTGCCAAGTTTTTCCTCCATAAAATTTTTTGTGCCCGGCGACACATAATCAATGTCGGCAACCGGCAGTCCCTTTTGAAAATAGAATCTAAATGACAGAATAAGCTGCTCGTATATATAGGCTTCATTCTTGTCGGTACGCAACTCAACAAAAACAAGCTTGCCAAGGTCCGGAGCTTGAAGACCCGATGGGGAAGCAGTATCAACCACTTCCACGGTTAAAGGGCTTGAGGAATAAACCTTCCCCTGGTATTCAACCGTAGACGGCCCAATCGTGAACCTGCCTTTTGCGGCAGGCTGCAACACGTAAGTATACCCTTTACTGACGGAAACAACCCCATTTATGATACTTGTCTGCGCCGAAATTTTTGGACCGAATAACAATGTAAATCCTTCAATACCTGGAAATGAAGGCGGCGAAGTGTCCTGAGTCCCGTGAATAGTAAGAGTCAATTGTAGCCGGTCGTTTACTGTTAAGGAATTCCGGTCGACCGTTGCAGTTATACTAATATCCTGGGCATATGTATTACTGATACACCCAAATATAATTACGACCGAAATTAAAAAACCAAAATACCCGACGTGTTTTCGCATTTTATAATATCCCATCTAAAACATAAACACTAAAATAAACTACCAGTCCTTTTCAACAGACTTATGCTGGGAATGCTGCGTATCTCTGACCGTAGCTCTTGCCTCCTTTTCGGACTGATTCAAGGCATCCAGCAATCGTTCCGCCTCCTCTTTCGACATCTGTTTCATTTCCTGAGGCCGCTGCTGTTGCTGTTCCGAGGGCTGGTCTTTTTGTTTGTCTTTGTCAGACTGGCTGTGATTTTCGTCTTTTTCGTTCTCATTCTTTTCCTGTTTATTTTCCGGAGCGGGTTGTTGTTTATCTTGCTGTGGTTTTTGTTTTTCTTTGTCCTCACCCTTATTTTCGCCGGACTGTTCGTCTTTCTTATCCTGATCTTCTTTCTGCTGTTGATCCTTTTGATCCTGATTTTGCTGCTTCTGCTGCTGCTGCTGTTCTTTCATCTTCTTATCAACGAACTCATAGTTATATTTGGCATCGTTTTTTAATGCATCAAGTTCGCCCGGGGTGGATATTGTTTCGTTGATACAATCCACAGTTTTTTTATAACATTCCAGAGCCTCTTTCATTTTGCCCTGCCGGTACATGGTGTTGCCCATGTTAAAACTTGATTTTGCCTTCATTACCCTGTCGTCGGATTTTATTGTCTTCTCAAACAATTGAGCAGCTTCGTTATATTTGCCCCTTTTGTACTGAACATCGGCAATGTTAAAATCCAATTGAGGCATTTCCGGGGAATCTATCTGTGCATTTACATATTCATCCAACGCGCCGTCATAGTTGCCATCCAGGTAAAGCCGATTTCCCTCCCTTATTTTATCGGCCAGAGGGTCTATCCAGCCGATGGATGACCAGCCAAGCAATAAGGTCAGGAAAATGCTCAATAATTTGTATCTCTTATTCAATTCATTCATATTATTCTATAGTTTAAAAGTTGAGTTACGTTTCACATAATCCAACTTTCATATTTCCTTTGCGCCCTCTGTGCCTTTGCGGTGAATTACTTCCTTTTTTCTATCCATCAAAAAACTTTCCAGCGCGATAAGAACTACTGCGATAAAAAGAGGAATCTGAAAACGATTTATATATCTTTTCACACGCTGGGTCTTATACGTGGACTCTTCTATCTTTGCAATGCTATTCTTGTAAATCTTCTCCAAACCCCACTGCGTTCCGTAAGCCGGCGTATAAAGCCCCTCAGTTTCCAATGCAATTTTATTCAAGGTAATCTCGTCCAATCTTGATTTGATGACCTGCCCCTGTCTATCCTTCAATAATGTATCATTACCACTTTCATCCTTAATCCTGATATAGGAACCGTCTTTCTTTCCGACTCCCACCGTATAAATAACAATACCCTCTCCTTTTGCCTTTACGGCAGCCTTTATGGGGTCATCCTCATGATTCTCGCCGTCGGTAATCAATATGACAGCCTTATGATTTTTTGAATTTGCCTCAAAGGCGGAAATACTTTTTCTGATTGCCTCTGCAACGGCAGTGCCTCCCAGGGGGATAATATTTGTGTTCAAGTCATTTAGAAAAAGGCGAAATGCGCCATAGTCCGACGTCAGCGGGCAATAGGTAAATGCCGAACCTGCAAAAGCAACCAGGCCGACTCTGTCTCCTTCTAACACATTCAATAAATCTTCGACTTCCCTTTTTGCCACTTCCAGCCTGTTGGGTTTCACATCGTCTGCCAGCATGCTCCGTGAAGTATCAATGGCAATCACAATATCAATACCCTTTTTCTCCACCTCTTCCCAGTGATACCCCCACTTTGGTTCGATGAGCGTAAATATAAGGAAGAGCACGCCAACGATTATCAATACAGCCTTGAGCCACTGTCTCTTCCAATTAACTGAAAGACCGGATTTCTGCAATAATTCTATACTTGCAAACGTATTCAAATCCTTCATCTTTTTACTGAAGACGAAGACGTATCCAAGAATTAAGAGCAGCACTATCGGGAGTAAATAAAGATAGTTAAGATTTCCGTACTTCATATTTTATAGTGTTTATGGTATTTTCCTGAATCTTGTTTTGGTTAACCCTAATTCAAATAATAATAACCCGAAGGCCGGCAGTAAAAAATAATGAAACAATTCGTTGTATTCCGTATAATGAGCCACCTCTGATTCGGTTTTTTCGAGTTTGTCTATCTGGCTGTATATCTCTTTCAGCGATTCCGTATCCGTTGCCCTGTAATATTTTCCTTCTGTTATTTTTGCGATTTCCGTTAGCGACTCATCATCTATATCAATTTTCACCTGTCTCATTACCTTGTTCCCAAAGAGGTCTACTGCAGGAAACGGGGCCAGCCCTTTTGTGCCGGCGCCAATCGTGTAAATTTTAATGCCAAAGGTTTTGGCTATTTCAGCAGAAGTAAACGGGTCTATTTCTCCTGCATTGTTCCTTCCGTCCGTTAACAGGATGACTACTTTACTCTTCGCCTTAGTACCCCTGAGCCTGTCCACAGACGAACTAATGGCAGAGCCTATCGCCGTGCCGTCTTCAATCATCCCGATCTCCACCTTCTCTAAAAGCTGCAATAACATCCCGTAATCCAGCGTCATGGGACACTGTGTATACCCCCGTCCGGCAAAAACGACCAGGCCGATACGGTCATTTGTACGCCTTTGTATGAAATCTTTCACTACCTGCTTGATAACATACAACCGGTTATACCGTCTGCCTCCCATTTCAAAGTCTTCCGCCAGCATACTCCCCGAAACATCCACAGCAAGCACAATATCAATCCCTTCCGTCGTGACCCTTGTCCGTTCATTTCCGTATTGAGGCCGCGCCAGGGCAACCACAAGCAACACAATGGCCGCCGACCGTAGTACAATCAATATATATTTATAACGCTGGAAAAATGAGGGTTTTAGTTTCTTTAGCGTCTCTAAAGAGGGAAAGAGAACCTGGTTTGTCCCCTTGCGGCGAAGGTAAAAATAAACTAAGGGTGGAAGAATAACAACAATTAATAAAAGTATTAAAGGGTCACGGAAAATCATTGAACGCAATTATTATCTTTAAAATACTATATGGTGGATATATTAATTTGTTCGCCTTTTTCAATGGCATTCCATATATCCGATTCGGAAAGTTCTCTATCTATTAGGACATCAACCATGGCCTGGAGCGCACCGTTGGTTGTTTTGAGAAGCGCTTCAGTGCCACTTTCCGGTGTAAAATACCTGTTGATAATTATCCTGTCTTGTTTATATATTCGGGCGCCTGCCAACTCTTTCTGATCACCCATGTCTAACTCATATTCCATTAAAATACCCTTATCCGTGAAACCTATATTTAAACACACATTACTACCGTCTATCGTCAGTAACTTAACATCCTGTTTCTTAGAAAGGATTTCCTTAATCTCCGGCGTGCAATAAATGCCCCACACTGTCTGCAAGTTTTGTTTGAGTCTCGCAAGTTCTTCATCTGAAATTTTACGCATTTGTACCCTTGCTGCCTTTTTCCCTGTTTTGCCTGCAATACCTTTTCCACGGCTTAAATATTTATCTAAAAACTTTTCTGGCGCTTTTACCATTTTTTTACCCTTTTAAAAAAGGTTTAAGTTAGTCCCCCTTACCAAAGGGGGATTTTGCGCTTCACACTACTCTAAAAACCGCATGAATGAAATGAAAACTTCCGAACAATTCTTAAGTTACCCGTTCATTTTCTATCGGCAACCACCTCCTTTTCTTCCATGCGTTCTCTCGTTTCATCTATAAACCTTTTCGCTGCGTCATAGGTCTCTTTAATTTCCAAATTGGACGGCCCGTATTTAGCGTACTTTACCATATCGCAACGCTCAAGAAATTCCCGAAACAGTATTTTGTGAGTATCGTCCAATTTGTTCGTATGCGCCATTTCCGCAAGAAATTCTTCAGTCGTACGCTCCGGCGCAAACAAACCAAACCGATCCTCGATATAGTGGCGCAGGATGTTTGTTATGCGGTAATAATACTCCCTGATCAACCCTTTTGCGACCAGATCCTCTCCCGACAGCCTTTCCAGTAATTCATAAGCAATCTCATGAGGCGTTCTTTTGATAAACCGCTGTTCCTGAATTTTCGATCTCTTTTTAAATTTATAGATTAATCCATAAATAATACCCGACAATAAAAACGCCCCCATGCCTATGGAAATCCATAAAATCAAACGCTTAAAACTCGTGGGCACGTCTACGGGAGAAAGGATGTCTTTTATATCGCCGGAAATTTCTCCTTCTTTTATAACTCCCTTGACATCAATAATTACTTCGTTAGTAGCAACTTCGCCGTCACCCTGGCTGCCCTTGTATTTTATTTTCAAAGAAGGGATCGTATGGCGGCCGATTTCATATGAACTCAGCAGGTAGTTTCGCTCAACAACTGAAACCCCGTCTTTTTCTCTTTTGGGCGTCCCGGCAATGCCGGCTTCTTTTATAGCAACCACACCGATTTGCTCGCCAATTTCAGGAAATTGTATGGCAATATCGTCTTTATATTTTACCCGGATTACAAATTTTATTTTATCGCCAATCGTTACTTCATCTTTATCGACACTTGCAGTCGCCTCTACCGTAGCCCTATTTTCCGCATCATTTGATTTTTGAGCAAAAGCAGTGTCTTTTGAAAGTACCAGTGTATAAACAACTAATACCAAAATCAATAGTTTACTGAATATCCGATACCCTTTTATAGCCATGTCAAACAAAGATTTTTTTAATATCTCTTTTCCCGTATCCTGAAGAAGCGGACAATAGGCTCCACATAATGTCTGTTTGTATTTATCACAATTTCGTCAACACCCATTGACCGGAACAACCTCGACTGCTCCTGCCTCCTACGGTTATTTAAAGCGCTAAATTCCTTTCTTGCGAGTGAATCTGCCGTGTCAAACAACAAAATCTCGCCGGTCTCTGCATCTCTTAATTCAATAAAACCAACTTTGGGTAATTCTTGTTCTCTGGGGTCAACAATGGTAATTGCAATCACATCGTGTTTTTTGTTTGCTATGCGCAGCGCATGTGCATAATCATTTGCTATAAAATCAGACACAACAAACGAAATTGTGCGCCGGTGGGTTATCTTGTTTAAATATTCTAACGCAACAGAAAGATTCGTCCCCTTGCCGGTCGGCTGTGTACACAGAAGTTCCCGGATGACTCTCAAAACATGTTTTGGGCCTTTTTTTGGCGGGATAAATTTCTCAATTTTGTCCGTAAACATAATCATGCCCACCTTATCGTTATTCTTTATGGCAGAAAACGCCAGGATTGCGCATATTTCTGTTGCGACCTCATTTTTCAATTGCTTTATTGACCCAAAATTTCCCGATGCGCTCACGTCTACAAGGAGCATCACGGTTAATTCGCGCTCTTCCACATAACGTTTAATAAAGGGACGGCCTATACGGGCAGTCACATTCCAGTCAATTGTCCGTATTTCATCCCCGGGCTGATATTCCCGCACCTCGTCAAACTCCATACCCCGTCCTTTAAAAACGCTGTGATACTCACCCACAAACGCCTCATTGACAAGACGGCGGGTATGAATCTGTATTTGCTGAATTTTTTTTAATATGTCTTTTGCAATCATAACTTATGGCACTTCTACATTGTCAAATATCTTTTGAACAATACCCTCAGAATTTATCTCCTCTGCCTCAGCCTCGTATGTCACAATGATACGATGCCGAAGAACGTCCATCCCTATGGACTTAACATCCTGTGGAGTCACAAATCCCCTGCCTTTTATAAATGCGTGCGCCTTGGCGGCAAGTGTAAGATAGATTGTTGCACGGGGGGAAGCGCCGTATTCAATGAACTCTTCCAACTCCAGGTTATACGCCTTTGGATCTCTTGATGCGAATACGATATCAATAATGTAATCCTTGATTTTGTCGTCTATATAAATCTCATCAACTAAGGCGCGCAAACGGAGAATGTCCTTGGGGGATATCACGGGATTTACATCAAAATCCCTTTTAGTCAGCGCCATGCGTTCCAGTATCTCACGTTCTTCTTTCTTATCGGGATATGTAATATTCAACTTAAACATAAACCGGTCCACCTGCGCTTCAGGTAACGGATATGTGCCCTCATGTTCAATTGGATTTTGGGTGGCTAACACAAGAAATGGATCGTCCAACTTAAATGTCTGATCTCCGATTGTCACCTGTCTTTCCTGCATCGCCTCCAAGAGCGCACTCTGTACCTTTGCAGGGGCGCGGTTAATCTCATCGGCCAGGACAATATTAGTAAAGATAGGCCCTTTCCTCACCGTAAAATCACCGCTTTTGGGATTATAAATAAGGGTGCCGACCAGATCGGCAGGGAGTAAATCCGGCGTGAACTGTATCCTTTGAAAACTGGCTTGCAATGCCCTGGCAAGCGTCATAACTGACATCGTTTTTGCCAATCCTGGGACGCCTTCCAGCAATACATGTCCGTTGGAAAGGATGCCAATTAACAATCTTTCAATTAAATATTTCTGGCCGACAATTACCTTGCCGATCTCATACATCAGGGTATTCACAAAATCACTTTCTTGTTTTACCCTATCTGTGATCTTTTTAACATCCGATTCCATCTACCCCTCCACCGCAAATTAGTTCCACGAATAAAAAAAATGAAAATTCCTATACAATTAAAATATACCTTAACACAATATCCGTTAAACAAAAAATACTATCGAATTTGTTCCTTATTTTACATACCCAATCATTTACAGATTTCTGCCAGGTAATTATATATAGCAAATTTTCCCGCTTTAAACAAGCATTACATGAACAACCGGTTATCAATATAAAAGTGCTTGACACCCTATTATAGAGATGCTAGGATTAATTCGTTTTGGCATTAAAATTTTACAAAAATATTTCAGGGAGAAGCACAAATATTGCTCCTCATTACAGTAGTATTTAATTATTAAACAATAATTCACATAACAATCCTGAAGGTTTATATCATAAAGTTATAGTCTAAAACAGAGAAAAAAGTAAATATACGTTGTCAAAGGATATTCCCGTAGTTTTGGTCATTGGTAAACAAAATGTAGGCAAGACTACACTTATTAAACTTATTATACCTCGTTTGAAAAAAAAGGGATATCGGGTTGGTACCATTAAATACAACATCCCTTACTTTGAAATTGATTACGAGGGAAAGGATACTTATACATACTATCAGGCAGGGGCGGATGTAGTTTCTATATCCTCACCTGAAAAGCTGGCAATCATAAAACGGGTAAACCAAAGATCTCCGTCAATAAAAGATATCATTAAACATAATTATCGCGATGTTGACGTCGTGCTTGTCGAAGGGTATAAAAAATGGCAATACCCTTACATCGAGATTTATAACAATTACGGACAAATAGAATCAGCGAACAAAGAACGTAAAAACCATTTAAAAATTGCAAGCGAAACAAAAACGGGGTCTCCTATACCCACTTTTAAAAAACCCGATTTGGAAAACGTCATAAAATTTATAGAATCGAAGATAAAAGAATAAACCCGAATGGAGGTGATGAGCATTTCTGGAAAGCATCATGAAATTTATTACGAATCAAAATTATGCCGTAATTTTACATAAATAACATTATATTTTAGGAGGATATTTCGTTGAAAAAGATTTTTAGTTATTATGCAATACCTGTTGCAACGATGTTTGGTTTATATCTCGGACTTGCCAGTTCTACAGTAAATGCAGCAGATGTTAACAAGACTTACAAAGACACCTGTGAGTTGTGCCACGGCCCAGATGGCAAAGGGAGCGAGGCCGGAAAACAATTCGGTGTGCCTGATTTTTCCAGCGCTGATTATCAAAAGTCCAGGACGGATGCGCAGATGAAGGAATCAATGACCAATGGCACAAAGAATCCCAATTATGTAAAACTCTCAGACCTTGGGGTCGATCTTGCCGATCTTGACGCCCTCATCACGGTAGTTCGGGGATTTTCCAAATAAATTAAAATCTATCAACAGGTTTTAAAAAACACTATAAAGCAAGAAGGGTAGAACATGAAAATGTTCTACCCTTTTCTTTTGAATATGAAGAATGAATATGCACGGAGATATAATAAAAATCGATGGCTCTTTTGGCGAAGGCGGTGGACAAATCCTGCGTACAGCCCTTTCACTATCGGCAATTACAAAAAAACCTTTTGAGATATATAACATCCGTGCCAATAGAAAAGTACCCGGTCTCAGCTACCAGCATCTTCAAGCTGTCAACTCTACCGCCCAAATCTGCAATGCCGAGGTCACAGGGAATCAACTCCGGTCCACAGACCTTAAATTCTACCCGGGCGAAACACAAGCCGGTACGTATCATTTCAACATTGGCACAGCAGGTTCTGTCTCTCTTGTTTTACAAACCATCTTCTACCCGCTGAGTCTGGCGCACAAACCCTCTTCAATTACCATTATTGGCGGCACACACGTCACCCACAGTCCCTGTGTAGACTACCTCAGGCAGCAGTGGTTGTACTTTCTCAAAAAGATTGGCTTTGATGCAGAGATACAAACTCTTAAGGCCGGATTCTATCCCCGCGGCGGTGGTGAGATTTCAATCAAAATAACACCAAAAAGCCCGCAGCATCCGTTACAAATCGAGAACAGAGGAAAGCTCATTCAGGTAAAGGGCATATCCTCAGTAAGCAACCTGGACATAAATATTGCTCAACGACAGCAGTTACAGGCAAAGAAACGGCTTTTAGAGCACAACATACCACACGAAATATCCCTGGAAGAAATCCCATCATTTGGAAAGGGAACAATGCTCCTGCTGACAGGGAAATTCGAACACAGCCAGTGTTGTTATTTTAGCTTAGGTGCCATTGGGAAACGCGCCGAAACGGTTGCCGATGAAGCCTGCAATGAATTCTTCCGCTTTCTAAAAACCAGGGGCGTCATTGACGAATATCTGGCCGATCAACTCATCATCCCCCTTGCCCTCACGAAAGGGACGTCGCAATTTATCACGCCCAGAATTACACAACATCTACTAACGAACATCGGGATTGTAAAGTTGTTTTTGCCCGTAACTATCAATATCACCGGAAACTTAAATGAGGAAGGATTTATAATAATCCATTCTGAATAAGCTGGAAGGACGCCTATAATTTTGCGTAAATGAAGATAACATCAAAAATTATAAAGGGCGCATTTTTTTCTTGCTTTTAAAATAAAAGAAGTTATAAACTTCCAGAATAGCAAAAAATCATACAATTAGATAAAATTACAAACCCATCACAGAACATCAACTCAAATGGATCATAAATAGGTCTTACAATTTACCGGAAAGGAGACGTTAAGATTATGAAAAACAAATCCTTCGATCTTTCATGGAACAGATTTATTTTTTTGTGGTTCATGGCAGTCGTGGTTTTATTTTCTGTTACAGCAATCGTTAACCTCTCTGCATTCGCATCAACAGAGAGAGGCGTTAAATCAACTGCACCAGCGCCAACATTACCACAGATTCCAGAGGGATTCAGTGATGTCTCCGGATATGTGAGTGATTCCAATGGAAATGTCCTGCAAGGAGTCATAGTGACTATTGCAGGAAATACCTTTTCAAATCGTACCGAAACAAATGCAGAAGGCTATTACGAATTTACAAACCTTGCCGCAGGATATTATACGCTTACATACGAGAAAGAGGGCTACCAAACCGATACCCTGGATATAAACCTTAAAGAAAATGACGTGCGAGATCTTGGAACGTTTACTTTGGAAGAGGAAGAAATCGTGCAAACTACAATCTTCGGCTATGTTGCGGATATTGATGAAAATGCACTGCAGGGAGTCACGATAACTATTGAAGGTGGTAATCTTTCAGATAGCACCGAAACAAATGTAGACGGCTATTATGAATTTACGAATCTTACAGCAGGAAGCTACACACTCACATACGAAAAAGAAGGCTACAATACAGAAACATTGGACATAACCCTTAAACAGAATGAAACGCTAAACCTTGGAACACTCATCCTGGAAAAAATTGCGAAAGCCAAAATATATGGCTATGTTTTAAATATCAGAGGTAACCCAATTGAATCTGCGAATCTAAAGCTCAAAGGGGTCAAAACAGGCTACGATAGTATCACATCCTCAGATGCAGACGGATTCTTTGAATTTACGGATTTAGAGGCAGACACTTATATACTCATTGCAAGGAAGAAGGGTTACAAAAGAGCAAAACAGACGATAAGTCTTGGAGAGAGAGAAGCAAAAGAAGTTGAGATTGATCTAAAGAGAACAAGCAAGAAAATCAAAAAAGCATCTTCAGGAAGATAGTCCGTGCGATGGAGTGATTGTATTATTCCTGTGAGTTAAGACGTCACTATAACAGTTTCTCCAAACAAGACAATCCCCCCTTATCCCAACAGATAAAGGGTAAGGGGGATTATTTTTCAGTCGCCAAACAAGTTTATAACCACAGATTACACAGACAAAAGAAACTAATAATCTGTAAATTCGGCATTGTAAAATCTGTGCCATCTGAGAAATCTGTGGTTTCTGTTGTTCCTTCTAAAATGTCAAAACCCATTGATAACGACATACGAAAACTTGCCGTATCCGAACAGGATAAAAACATCGTTGTAACGGCTGGCGCGGGAACCGGCAAGACCACCCTTCTCGTAGATCGGATACTACACCTGCTCTTAGGTCACAAAAGATTCCAAACGGAAGAAAGTCCCATTACCAGGATAGTCGCCATGACCTTCACAGAAAAGGCCGCCGGTGAAATGAAGATACGACTGATACAAGAACTTGAAAAGATCGTATCATTTATCAATGGACATACCTCACAGGAAGAGGGGAAAAAAACTGAAGAGCTTCTTTCGGATATTCGTGATTTTTACCAGACAACACCCGGTGAGGTCGTACGCCGTGCAAAGAAGTCACTGGAGGATATTGACAAGTCCCTTATTGGCACTATCCACAGCTTTGCGGCCTATATACTGCGCCTTTATCCCATTGAATCAGGAGTGGTACCTGGGTTTATAGTGGATGAAGGAGACGTCTTTGATGAATTGTTTGATAAAGAATGGACAAAGTGGCTCGAAACGGAACTTGTGCTTAATTCGCCTCATGCAAACATCTGGAAATATGTACTCAAACGAACGGACATCGCGGCTCTCAAGGAGTTAGCCAAACGGTTGTCAGGATTTACCATCCCATTAGGCGCCCTTACAACGGGGACTCGTGATACATCAAACATTCGACCTTTGATAGACTCCTTAATTGCCGATATTCTTACCATTATTCCCTCCTGCCAAAAACCCAACAACAATCTCCTCACACAATTAAATGAACTCCTGAAAATTTTTGATGAAATAAAAAAACAAGGCATCAGTTATTTGAATACGCTGGAGTACGACCTCGATAAAAATCCATCTGAGGCAAGGTCTGGCTGGACAGATGATGGATTTTCAGCCGCACAAGAACTTGTAAAGGAATGTCATACCCTCCTTAGGAAATTGAGAACCGTTGATGAGGCATTTGTCACAACAACAATAGGCCTCATTCTCCCTTTTGCAAAGGGATTCAGGCAGGCCTATTTATCACAGGGCTATGTCTCTTTCGACGGTCTTCTCACACTGACCAGAGATTTGCTGCAAAACAAGGCATATCGTCATATCCGTGAAAAGCTTAAGAACGAATTCAGGGCTATACTCGTTGATGAGTTTCAGGACACCGACCCGGTCCAATACGAAATCGTTCTTTTTCTTTCCGAGGCGTTGGGTCATTACAGCAAAGATACCCGTAAAGTAACCCTCGAACCGGGAAAGCTTTTTATCGTGGGCGACCCCAAACAATCCATTTATGCCTTCCGCAGGGCGGATATCGAGGCTTATGAGCAAGTGGTAAAACAGGTATGTGGACATGACGAGACATTGAAATTACAAGAAAACTTCAGGAGTCATGCCGGCATCATTGAGGTTGTAAACCAATTATTTGACGGAAGGATCATGGTGGAACAACCTGGCCTGCAACCCCGCTACGTCCCTATCCATGCAAATAGACAAAAAAAACACCCCTCGCAAAAAGTCGAGATTGTTCTCGTTTTAGATAAAGAAGGAGAAAAACTCAAGGCCGATGAGGCCAGAGAGGCTGAGGCTGAGTGGATCGCACGGTGGATTAGAAAACACGTGGATAACGGGATTATTGAAGATAGAGCAGCCGAAAACGGGATTCAGAAGCTTAGATACAAAGACGTCTCCCTACTTCTGCGGGCATTTACCCAGGTAAGGCCGTATGTAGAGGCCCTCAAACGATACGGTATTCCGTACATTGTGGAAGGAGAAAAATACTTTTACACCACACAGGAAATCCTCGATTTTACGAACCTCCTGCGCATCATAGAAAATCCACACGATACGATTGCCCTGGTAGGCGTACTTCGCTCGCCAATCGTGGGCTTAACGGACCGAGAAATATACGAACTGAAGGAAAATCACTTATTGGACTACCGCAAGTCTATTTCAGGTGAAACCCCTATAAGTTTCGGGCTTACAAATGAAAATGATATAAATACCCATCCTCTATCCTCACCTTCGCAAGGAGTGAAGAAACCCGGATTACCATCAATTACCCCCCCATCCCCCCCTTCTCAAGGGGGGGAAATAGAGGGGGTAAAAAACTTATTTTCAGATTTAAGAAAAATTGCAGAACCATTCTACGATTTCTTACGAAAAATTCATGCACGCGCTGGCATAATCCCCGTCTCACAACTCATTACTGAAATTATCGAAAATACCCATATTGCCGAGATCACGGCATGTGCCTGGCATGGTGAACAAAAGCTGGCCAACACCTGGAAGCTTTACCAGATGGCATGCGACATGGAACAATCCGAAGGTATCTCTTTAAAAACATTCATAGAGCGCATCAAGATGCGGATAAAAGAGGCGAAAGAAGAAGGGGAAAGCCCCCTTTCGGATGAAACACTGGATGTCGTGAAAATCCTGTCAATCCACAAATCGAAGGGACTTGAATTTCCCGTTGTAATCCTCGGCAACCTGCATGGTGAGGTGAGAAATGACAATGAAGAACTGGACTTGACAGTTTTTGATTGGACTACATCCACAACGGGCATCGTAATCGGCAAAGGAAACCAACAGGCAAGAAATCTTCAAAGTATCGTAATTGAAAAAAAATTGAACGACCGCTCATGGGAGGAGGAGAAACGTGTCCTGTACGTGGCTATGACCCGGGCAAAGGAACGATTAATCCTTGCCGGCGCATTGAAGGATGACGACAAATCATATATGGGACTAATTACAAAGGCTGTAAAAAATGCCGTAGGCATTGAGCTTGGCAATGAAACATTTATGAGCCACAGTCTCACAAAGGAAGATGAAAGTTTATCACCTTCCTCTAACCCCTCCCATTCCTTCGGCTTCGCTCAGGACAGGCAAGGGAGGGGAAATGCAGGAGACCTTCCATCTGAGGAGGGGAACAAAACAAAGGAGGAAGATAAAACAGGTGAGGAAAAATTCCCTCTCCCCTTGCGGGAGAGGTTGAGGGGTATTTCAAAAGGAAAATTCCCTTTAGGTAATTCAGATATCTTCGTAGAGCATTTCAGGTTTGATGGGACACATCGTCCCTTAAAACTTCAAAAAGAAAAGGAAATGGATGTTGATTGGACATCCTTTATAGAAACATGGAAGAAACGAAGGGATGCAATGGTTGTAGCAACACAGACGTCACTTTTCACTTCTCCACCCGCCATTTCCAGGAAAGAAGCAATTCCGGGAGAGCCTCCTGCTATTCTGAGTGAGGTTGAGAAGGCTACGGAGGTTAGTTTAAGCTACGCCGCAATAGTCGGCTCTGTCTGCCACAGGGTATTGGAAGGATGGGATTTTCAAGGGGCAAAAGAAGAACTCGAAAGGTCGGTCGAATCAGCCATAAAATGGGAACTCCCCATTGAAAAAATTAATGACACAGAACTAATAAAAGCTGAGGTAATAAAGATACTCTCCAACTTCATTGGCTCAGAGGCATACAGGGAATTACAGAATGCTGAAATACTTGGACGCGAAATCCCCATCCTGCTCAACTGGGATGGGCAGATCATGAGGGGTACCATTGATATCCTTTACAAAATAGATGACCGTATCATCATTGCCGATTACAAGACAGATCACGTCAAATCAGACGAACTTCCAGTGAAGGCGGCTAAATACAACTATCAGAGAGATGTTTATATCGAGGCCGTCAAACGTTGCCTCAATATAGACAACCCCGAATTCAAGCTCATCTTCCTCAGGTTGGGTAAGGCCGTGTCTATTTGATTTCCTAACAAAAGGATACTCCATGCACTTCTTAACAATTTCAAAATAATACTATTGATGCTTTCTCGTGTCTTTTGTATTATTAAGTTATCATAGCAAGAACACAAGGTGTTTCATCACATGTTCTTGGATAGTATGACTCAAATAACAACGCTTTTAAAGAAAGGAATTAAAAATGACTCCAGAAGCGATAGACAAAAAAAGGGTCGGTGATATGACAGTTGGAGAACTAAAAACCCTTATCAGGAATGTTGTTAAGGAAGCGATAGATCCTGATTATGGGCTTGAATTAAGGACGGAAATAGAAAAAGAATTAAAAGAATCTTTACAATCAAAAGAAAGGATACCTGTCGAAGAGGTAGCAGAAAAATTGGGGTTAAAGTGGTAATACATAAACTTTTTTTACACCATAAATATAATCCTTCACAGCCTACCCTTAATTTTATTATCGAGGTGTTATTGTAAAGAGATTGACAGATGAATAACTTACCAGATATTGTTCAATGGCTTATAGATTTTGCAAACTTAGGTTGTTATTCTGGAAAACTAAATCCACAAAGGCAAGACAAAATTTTTAGATTAAAACGCCCACCCGTCGAACCGCCCTCTGAAATAACCAGTCTAAAGATTGGAGAATGTCCTCATACTGGCCTCGATTCAAATATTATTATCGACAACGAGGGGTATGAATGGTTAAGAACTTGGGAAAAACCGATCTTCCTTGGTAAAAAAGTCCATCATCCTTCTCTTGAAGAATTTAGAAAATTCTTTTTAAAAGCAGGCATTCCACCCAAGGAAACAACCGAATCTTTTCTCATTGATATACACGATATGTGTAGTATTCGAGTTTTTCTTAAAGAAGATGAAAGTGGTAAAAACTATATCTATAAAGGAATTTTAGTATCTAAGAATGATTGTAAAGAAACATATCCAGAAATTCATCGCTTCTTAAATAG
This sequence comes from Planctomycetota bacterium, assembly GCA_016188675.1. Classification (GTDB taxonomy): domain Bacteria; phylum Planctomycetota; class Brocadiia; order Brocadiales; family Brocadiaceae; genus Wunengus. Next base: position 16,705 of record JACPHJ010000035.1, on the reverse strand, counting down.
CTTCTGGATTATTACCTAGAGAGCTTTAATCCGTGTTATAAGGATGTACAACAGGGAAGGAGTTCGCAGTTTTTCTATAAAAGAATTAGAAGATCATGTTTACAAATATTATACGGTGAATCAACAAAACTCATCAGATTATGAAAAAGTACCACTTGACAGAGAAGGAAGAGTATTCTCACACAACAAGACCCTCCCTTGTGCGATATATGCATATATCTTGGATTTATGGTATAACCGCAAAGAATTACATTCGCGTTTGAAACATTGTCTATGTTGTGGAAAATTCTGGTTCGAACCAGAGAATAAAAGACCTGGAAGAAAGCGTATATTTTGTAGCGAAGATTGCAAAAGGATCTTTCATCAACAGCCCAGGGCTGAGAATCTAAAAGCCGTAAAAACAACGCGAAATCGTCTAAAGGAGAAAAGCCAAAAACAAGATTATTCACAATTAATTAAATTTCTATTCAAAAATGGTTATACCAAAAACGAAGCTGAGAAGGAAGCTTTTGAATGGGCATGCAAGAAAGGAAAGAGTCTCAAAGAGTTTCAAAGAACCAAGGCAGTGTCTTATGGATTTAAATGAAAAACAATTATTTTATGCTGGATTCACGGAAGTATCTATGTAAGTGCTAAATTCATAGAAAAAAACTTACATAGATGCTATGTTAAATATATTCTTCAATATGTAAAATCCCTTATAAATAAACCAAGTGTCTCATGTATAAGGGATTTTTATTTGGAGGCAATAATGTATAAAATCAATTTTAGTCCGCAAGGTGAAAAATCACTTCAATTATTGGACAGAGAAACAGGGCAAAGGGTTTTAGATAAACTTAAATGGCTGGCAGAAAATATAACCGTAATTAACCCTTTGCCTCTTCATGGCAGACTTTCAGGTTTTTATAAGTTAAAGGTTGGAGACTATCGAGCCGTCTATGAATTAAACCACAATGAAAAGGGGATCACTGTCCACAAAATAGGGCATAGATGCGCTATTTACAAATAAAATGCATAAAAAAGAAATCAAAGTCATAGAAAAATTCAAAGAACTGATATCTCAGCATGAGTCTCTCATTCGTTCCCCGTAGTTGCTGAATTCTCAATCTCCCTTATGCCCGTGTCAAATGACGGTATTTGATGCGGTGGGGCTGGTCGGCTGCAACACCAAGACGTTTCTTCCTGTCAGCCTCATATTCCGAGTAGTTCCCTTCAAACCAGACGACCTTACTGTCGCCCTCGAAGGCCAAAATGTGAGTGGCAATTCGATCCAAAAACCAGCGGTCGTGAGTGATCACCAGGACACAGCCGGAGAAATTTTCCAAAGAATCTTCCAATGCCCGCATGGTGTTTACGTCAAGGTCATTCGTGGGTTCATCCAGCAGGAGCACGTTGGCGCCTTCTTTCAGTATGCAGGCAAGGTGCACCCTGTTCCGCTCCCCGCCAGACAGGGCATTCACTGGTTTCTGCTGGTCTGTCCCTGAAAAATTAAAACGAGCCACATAAGCGCGTGAATTGACCTCCTTGCTGCCGAGCCTGATGATATCCTGTCCGCCAGAAATTATCTCCCATATAGTCTTTTTCGGATCAAGGGTAGCGCGGCTCTGGTCAACATACGCAAGCTTAACCGACTCACCCACACGAATAGAACCAGCATCCGGTTTTTCCTGGCCGGTAATCATACGGAACAGTGTGGTTTTCCCGGCACCGTTCGGGCCGATGATTCCGACGATCCCGCCGCGCGGGAGAGAAAACGTCATCCCTTCTACCAGTATATTGTCTCCATAAGACTTGGAAACCTTGTCTGCTTCAATTACCAGATTTCCCAGTCTCGGCCCTGGCGGAATATAGATTTCCAAATCCTTTATCCGGCTTTCACTTTGTTGTCCAAGAAGTGACTCGTAAGAGTTAATGCGCGCCTTTGATTTTGCGTGTCTGCCCTTTGGACTCATCCGTATCCATTCCAGCTCGCGCTGCAGGGTCTTTTGGCGTTCCGTCTCCTGCTTTTCTTCCTGCTGTAATCTATTTTGCTTTTGCTCAAGCCATGACGAATAATTCCCCTTCCAGGGGATTCCATATCCCCTGTCCAGCTCCAGTATCCAGCCTGCTACGTTGTCGAGAAAATAACGGTCGTGGGTTACGGCGATGACGGTGCCTTCATAATTTTGAAGATGGTGCTCCAGCCAGGCAACCGTTTCAGCGTCAAGGTGGTTCGTCGGTTCGTCCAGCAGTAAAATGTCCGGTTTTTGCAGTAATAACCGGCATAGCGCCACACGGCGGCGTTCTCCACCTGACAAAACCTTTACCTGCATGTTTCCTTCAGGGCATCGCAGGGCGTCCATTGCCATTTCCAGCCGGGCGTCCAGGTCCCATGCGCCAAGCGCATCAATCTTTTCCTGCACTTCACCCTGCCGTTCGATCAGCTTGTTCATGTCATCAGCCGACATCGGTTCGGCAAATTGTTCGTTAATCCGGTTGTATTCATTGTGAAGGTCTACCAATTCCTGCACACCCTGCTCCACAATTTCACGCACTGTCTTTGTTTCATCCAGGTGCGGCTCCTGTTCGAGAAACCCGACCGTGAAGCCAGCGGAAAGGGTTGCCTGTCCGTTGAAGTCCTTATCCACCCCGGCAAGGATGCGCAGGAGGGAACTCTTTCCGGATCCATTTAGTCCCAGCACGCCAATCTTGGCGCCGTAGAAATAAGAAAGTGAGATGTCCTTCAGCACGGGTTTTTTTTCATAATGTTTGCTCACCTTAAACATGGAATAGATAATTTTGTTTGGTTCATTACTCATTTCGCCAGCCTTTCTATTCTGATGGTTTTATCTTTCATGTATCTCATAAATTATCCTTATATCACCCAGTCTGTAACGATACAGGTTTGAGAGGTTACCCCTCAATATAAATTTTGCTCATTTTTACTCGCTTCAGCAATGTTCGGTCAAGTCCCTTTGTTCAATACTTCGTATCTACAAAGAATCCGGTACGACCAGAACAAGGATACCCATGCTTGTCTTTATGCTTGCTTAGATTAGAATTATTCGTTTTGCGAGTAAATCTTTTGCCACAGTAGCTGCATTCGAAAACGTATTTAGCACCATAATTTGACGCAGAGATTTTTGGTATTCTGACATTTGATCTGATTTGCTGTGGTCTTATACTGCCAATTCCACCTGTTCTCATTGTTGTCGGTGGAGCAGAAATAGGACCTGAGGTGGTCAACTCAATTACATATTTAGGTGTGAACGGAACTTTTGTAATTTCAGTTCCCTGAATCCGATCAACTCTGTATGACCTGTCTTCTCTGGTATTGTGCTTAACAGCGTATAATAATAAATTTCCATCGCGTGTACGACGTAAAGAGTATGGTTCTATCAGACGTCGACTTCCCTGATAAGTCAAATTCACGCACAGCCGATTCACAGCAGCAAAACGTATTGCTTCAAGTGGTGTTGATAGATGCCAAGCCTGAGCCATTGCTGGAGGACGCCATGTGGTATCAACTGCATATCGCATAGCTGACATAACTGAAGGCGCTGGCTTGACAACTCCGCGATGTAGCCATTCAAATAATTCAGGAATCTCTCTCCAGAATTGTTCAAAAGGAGGCAACACAGGCACCTGATGTCCCAACATGTTTTCCCATTCTGTTTCTAATTCTGCTCGTTCAATTTTGTTTTCGAGGATATCTATTGTCGGCACAGATATGCATTTAAAACTGCATTTATTTTTGAGTGTACTCATAATAATGTCACGTCTGTGCTTAGTGCTATCATGCCGGTGTAGATGAATCACGTCATAAAGGTCACGAGGTCTCAACCGCTCTGCCAGCGCCCTGATTTTTTCTGAAAAAAGTTCTTCAAAACAATATGCCTGAATTTGAATACCATCTGCTGGTTTATCAGAGTACGGATGATGCACTTCGCGGTTAACAGGGTCAAGAACTAAAACCTCATCATCTGTTAAATCTAATTTAATGCGGGGCAAAGCACCGCCCGGTTGCAACGGACCCCGATAACTGATTCTGCCTTGCACAGATATTTTGCCTCGTGGATTTGTATAAACTTCGAAACGGATTGTGTCTTTTGGAATCTGAATACCTGTTGCCTCGTAAACCCAGTCAGCAATCTCCTTGAAGGCATTGATTAAAAAACTTTCATTCTGCTGCTCAGAATTTACAACTGTGAAATCCAAATCCTCGGAGAAACGGTATGTCTCAAAGTAACATTTCTTCAAACAAGTCCCACCTTTGAATACCCAGCTTTTCCTGAGCTCAGGATGATTCGAAATTCCAGCCAATACCCACCCAAGCACATAGTCCTTTTCAATAACATTTGCCGTAAGGACAAACTCTCTGGAAAAGTCCATTATTTCCTTACGGTCAATCAAATCATTTCTCCCTTGTCCCGTGAGAAGACGTAAGTCTTCTTTCGGGATTTGCCCAGCTTTCCGACACCCACAATCTCCATCGTGTAATCAGCTTATCAGTCTCCAGCGCTGGATCAAGTTTAACATTGCCAGTAGTAAGTTGGGCTTTACAGTCATTGATAAAAGATGTCTGGTCAAAAGCAAAACGCTCTAATAAGAAACCAAGGCGTTTAAAGACAGCACCATTGCCTAAACGCTTCGCATATTCGATTAAAAGCTTTAAGTCTTTGTTCTCTGATTTCAGGTAATTGCTAAACATATCCGCAACAGAGCGTATCCCGCCTCCAAGTTTGGGGTAATTTAGCATATCAAGAATAGTGCGGGAGGGATCAGACACAGATATTTTTACCTGTCCTCTCCAAACAGGTTTAAGGCCGAACATTTCCTTTTCTGATATAGTCTTCAGTAAAAATTTTGTACCTTTGATGATCGGATTACGCTCTCTCGGTTTCTGTGTTGTCATTACCACAATGGTACGAAATACTTGCTCTGTTAAGTCCCAATACTCTGCCGCACTCCATCCGCCAATATAGCAGGGAGAGTATAACCGTTCAACAATAATCCAAGGGTCTTCAAGGGGAATTTCTGCTGTGCGTGATTCAAGAGGTATTGGTATATATAATCCTCTTTTCACACGTGAAAGCCACCCTTTCTTAGCCCAGCGTGAAAGCATCTTTGCTGCTTCAGTTGCTGAGACTTTCAAGATGTTAGATGCTTCTTTGACCGAGACAGTCCCTTTTGTCTCTCGGACTATAGCAGATAATCTTTTCCTATCCTCTTTTCCTAAACCTGATATGGTTTTCATGGTATATTTTTTATGCAATTATTCATCTAACAAATGAATTATAACACATTTGTTATACTAAATTAAGTATATTCTTTATGCCAATATTCACTTAATATGTGAATTATTACGTATTAGATATACTTATTTCTTGCGAGTTTCGGACAAGCCCATTGCCGTGAGAAATGCACATGTCCTCATGGAAGTGGGGAAAAGATGTATCTTTGAACATTTCCATTCAGATATAATTTGTCAATTTGAAAGATTCGGCCCCTTAAACAGACCCTGGTAAATTAGTTTTAGTAGGAAATGGCTATTGCGTCCTTGATCTTGCCTTTGCTAAAACAATTACAGGTCGTATCATAGAAAATCACAATTTCGTCATATTTGCCGTACATTGCATATTCGTAATTATCAGGGTCTAGGAAATGGTAAGTCCTGTGCTCATTCTCGGATTCCCACTTTTGAAATTCCTCACTACTCCAAAATTCCCCAAGGGCGGGACGGGCGGGTTCGATAATTTTTCCTAGAAACTCTGAGGCAAATTCGGTCAATTCCTCATTTGCGTTATCACTATAATCAATTAAGGAATCAAGTGCCCGGGCTAATTCCTTTGCGTCAACTTTGATGGATCTACAAAGACAGCACTCCACGTAATAAAAGGGCTTTATGTGCGCCTTAACTTTTTCAAATAAGTGATCATCTACGATTTTTGCTTTTGCTGTCATCATAATAGGAATAGGTCCTTTGACATTCCACGACCCACACTGGCTCTTAGATAAGGTCTTTACGATCACTAACCCAGCCCCTCAATAATCCGCACCTCATAATAACTGCCAAATTGCTTTTTTAGTATTTTAAGGGAAGTGTCCCTGTTTTTATTTTCCTCCCTCCGCTATCGCAATTTCATCCTCTGTCAATCCATAGAGTTTATAGACAAGCTGGTCAATCTGTCTTTCCAGCGCCGAGGTGTCGGCATTGGGGTCTTGCTTTTTTGCGGCGAGGATTTGGTTAACGAGGGTAATGAAGGGTTGCTGGGCTGATTCAGTAATTTTGGGAATAGGGAGTTGCGTGACGTAGTAATTGATAAAGTGCATTGTTCGTACTGCCCTGTTGTAAATAAAATTGTAGGCATACCAATTGCAAAACTCTGATTGTAAATAACTAAGCACGAACTTCTTATGCAAGCTCTTGTCAAGTACCTTTACCTCTATACAAGTGTCATTGAATAAACGATGCTTATCATCGTAAAAAAGCATGATTAAGATATGTGGTGTAGGATTTTGAATGTGGGCAACAATCTCCTGCCCTATTATTTTCTCATCTTGGTAACTGTCTAAATATTCTCTAGCGATTTTCCCGTTCAAATATCGAGTGGGATTTTTTAATCCATAACGCACAATATCTATACCTTTAACACAAGGATAATTGCCTTTAGACTCAAATGTTAAATGTTGGGTAATATTTGAAATACCGATTTCTACTTTAATAAGAGACGATGTGTTGGGCAACGCGTTTTCAGCAATTTTTCTAAGGAGACTACTTGGATAGAGTCCTTTGTAAATTTGTGCATTTCTCAAATCAGGTGTGAAAATATCTTGAAGTGGAAATTTGCCAAATACATGGACAGCGCCACTATTTTGGTCTAAAGCACCAACTGATATGCTCCCGTTAGAACGGACTCGCTTTTGAATTGAGAAGGCATTTTGTTCAAGTAAAACGTTCTCGAATGCCTGACTCGCATCCATCAAGAAACGCAAGTCGTTATCAAGCCAAATCCTTCGAACATTTCTCCACGACTCGCCGTATAACGACTTCTTCGGAACAATGAAAGTCAACTCGCCGTTTTGTCTAACAAGTTTTGACAACGATATAACGATAAATAGTTCTGCAATGTCGCCAGATGGAAACTCAATTTGCATCGTATTTCGGAAGAATCTCTTTTCTTCGGCAGACAGCACGCCCCTGAATCCATACGGTGGATTGGCAATCACAATATCAAAGCCGTTTTGTTCATTGGAACTGGAAGTTCCTGCTACTATGCCGAACATCCATTCTTGGTCAAACCAATCGGCAGAGGTGTTCTGGTCGTAGAGGTCAAATTTTGCAATCTTTTCTGCCGTGGAAGTATCCCATCCGCTGTGCTTTAATAGATACGCAATCTCCTTGCGTATTTGTACATCCTTCCTTTGATAGTCCATTTTCTCTTTTCTCGTCTTTGCCTCAAAGTATTTATGCCTGATCTGCTTCAGTTCTTCTTCCCTCTTTGCTATATCCGGGTTCTTAAATGCCAATTGCCGGGGTCTGTCAAGCCCTATCAATGTATTTGCCGCTACAAACTTTGTTTCAAGGTTTGGCAGTGAAAGGATGCCGCAGTTTGGTTTTTGCTTGTCGACCTTCTGGTCAATAACAAGCGATATGAAAAATCTGAGCTTGCTTATCTGAACTGCAATGGGCTGAATGTCTACCCCGTAGATACAGTTTTCAATCAGGTACAATTTGCGGGCATAATCGGGTTCATTAATGTTCTGGTCAAAGACTTCGTTGATTTCCTTGAGTCTCTGCTCCCGATCTTCTTTTTTGCCAATCCTGAATGCAACTTCTGTTTCGGCAATCGCCTTCTGGTATTGAATTTCATACCATACTTTATTATCCGTGTCTAGTTTGTGGAGGATATGCACAAGCTTGTGGAGCATTCCCATGGGGAAGGCGCCGGAGCCGCAGGCAGGGTCGAGGATTTTGATATTGTTAATTGCGGCGATGATTTTCCTTGCCTCTGCCTCTGAGAACTTATGGGGTTCATCTGCGTATGAAAGAAGGTGACGGAGGCGGGATTCGTTGTTATTTGCCGTAGAGACAGGTTTCAAACCTGTCTCTACATGATGGCCATATTTATCCAACACATTCGTCAGATACGCAACAAGGGATTCTTCTACCGTATAGTCGACAATCTCCCTCGGCGTGTAATAACTGCCGGTGGCTTTTCTCGCAGTAGTAGCTGTCTCAGGGTTATAGCTGGCGAGGAGGTTTTCAAAGACCTTTCCTAAAAGTTCAGGATCGAGGGCTACCTCCTGGTCTATCGGTGTGTTTTCATCAATCGTGAAGTTATAATTATTCAGGATTTCAAACAGACCCTTAACAGATTTATTTACGCCAAGTCCGTAATCAGAAAGGTCAACTCTCTCTTCTTTTTCCTCAAACAATAAATAATCTGGAATAATTGCCTGTTTTTTAGGATTCCGCGAAAAACCATCAATGTATGTTAGCATTCCTGTTTCATCTTCTTTATCAAGGCAATCAAATAATCCGCCATTTAAAAACGGAATGTCTTTAAAAAGTTTTATTGCCTCTTCTTTGGCTATTAAGAATTTATCAGAGTATCTATAAAGCGTTTTAACTCCAAACTCCTTTTTATGAGCAGGATAACCGTTCTCATTTGCAAATTTTCTTTCATCCATTTTCTGATTAAGTGTGCCGAAAAACAGATTTTGCAGTATGGCATTGTAATAATTAGCTGATTTGTTATTCCTGCAAAAATCCTTTACGATGGTTTTTTGAAGATGTTTATCAAATAAGACATCAGGAATGATACCTCTCTGCCGAATAAACCAAATAAATATGATGCGTGTGATAAGGCGGATGATATTGATAGAGTTTCGTAATTCTTCATCTTTTTTAGAATCGACACTATATTCAAAGTCTTTCGGGAATTGTACCTTGTCCATTGCCCAGAAATACCAGTTTTGCAGTTCACTATAAAACTGGCGAGTTACTGGCTCAACGGAGAACGCCTCCTTGATTTTATCCGGAGATGAAAAATCGCCGTCACCGATCCTCTCTAAAAAGGTCTTGTTGGTAAATTCTCTGCTGACAAAATAGGTGAAACGGCGGAATGAGCTCCAGTCACGGCGAGTGCCTGAATAATTGACATAAATAAGACTGAAGCGGAAATTGCCTTTTTGGTCATAGAAGATAAATATCCCTGCGTCTTTTTGGCTATCTTTGAGGATTTTCTTTCCTTCTCTATACTGCGCCTTCTTTCCGCTTCGTTCAGTAAGTGACTGTGTGGTTTCAAAAGTGCAGACGACCATTTGTTCTCTGCCTGAAAAGTCTATTTCGCCCAGTTTTACACCATTTCTCAGGTTGTCGCTGTCATACTGGTTTAATTCTTCCTTTCTTGGCGCAAAGGAGCGGTTTTTATCGCGAAAGAAACGGACGAATCCCCGATAAAAGTATTCGGGGACAGGCTTTTCCAGGTCAAAATCTTTGATTATGTCACTTAATATTTGTATTCCATTATTATGACTTTCTGACATGATACACCCTTAAAATTACATTTCATTATAACAATATTATGCGCCCATCCGATTTCTTGCACCAATGGTGCAAGTTTTTCATTATTCTTTTTCATAGGTTACCTTTTGCTTGGTTTTCTATTGCAATAATAATCTCTCTGGCAAGGTTTTTCTGACGTTCTTTTTCTTTTTGCAAATAGTCTTCGCCGAGTTCCTTTTTTAGGGCTGATATTTCCTCAACTGACTTCCGGCATTTGACATCGCTGTTATTTTCAAGATTGGCAATCCGTCTCATGGTATAGTCGGAAAGTGTGCCATAATCCAGAATGTCCTCCCTCAAGGTTCTCAGGAAGTCCAGATGCGGCATCAACTCTTCCCATGGTTTTTTGGTGAAGGTATTGATGTTATTCAACGCCTTTTGCTCCAGGCTTATTTCACTTGGGGGACTATGCCGGTGTTCCCTGAATATTTTTACCTTTTCATACCTCTCCCAGAATGAACTGCTTAAGGGTAGCCCGGCTTCGTTTTTGTCACATGCAATACGATCAAACACTTCCTCAAGGGTTGTCTGATTTGTCCCGTTCTCTTTTCCCGTGTCATATTTTGTACGGTGGATATACATTCTGCCCTTTTTGAAGAAAACCAAAAGCTCGCTTTCATCGGCTTTTTTTGCAACTTTTACACGGGGTGGATAATTATTTAAATCGTCAATAAGTTTTGGATTTTCCTTTTTGATTTCTGAATATTTGGCTAGCACTCTGGTATAAAAACTCTCTTGTTCCATGTTATCTGGGTTTTGCTGGATCCTCTCATAAAGTCCGGCAGGCGTTGGCTCCTCATCAATATCAAATATCTTGGCATCTTCACCTAAGGTATTATGGATCAAAAACATCTTGTTGCAGGCGATCTCACGCGATTTAACCAACTCCGAGCCTTTTTCGGTGGGGAAGAAATTTACAATATACAGCATGTCAAAGACCTTTTTACTGATACGGTTTATGCGGCCTACACGCTGAATGACCCTGACAGGATTCCAGGGGATGTCGTAATTAATCACCATCCCGGCACGGTTCAGGTTAAAGCCTTCAGAAATCCTGTCTGTGGTGAGCAGAATGTCGTATTGGTCTTCCTGGCTAAGACAACCCCCTGTTTCCCCCTTTACTAATGGGGAATAAGAGGCGTCAAAATTTTTATTGATTTGAGATATTTTGTTCGCTGATAAGTCTCCCGCCACTACCAGGAGCCTTTCCCCGTAATGTTTTTCCAATATTGGTTCAAGGTATTTCACGGTATCCAGATATTCAGAAAAGATGATTACCTTTCTTTTTGGTTCACCCTTGTTTGGCCTTTGCTTTAAGATAACACTGATATTTTCCAGTAAACAATCTACTTTGGGGTCGTTCTCAACCAAATTTAAGTCTGACAGTTCAACCAGGATAGTGTCGAATAGAGCCAAATCCGCTTTTATGTCGGCAAGGAAGTCGTTTTTGTATATAAATTTGTTGACTTCGTAAATTTCGTGATTTTTGGGATAATCTCCGTTTCTTATCCGCTCAGAGTAGTCCTTCAAATATTCCTCGATTTGTTCCATGTCGAGGTCATATATTTTTTCCAGAAGAGTGCGGTCAAGGATATATTTGTTTGTTTTCTCAATAAACGTCAAGGCATTTTCTGTAATTTTCCTGAAATTTTTAATACTTTGTCTGAAAGATCCGAACGAACTCTCAAAGCGTTTTACCAGCAACCGCCGCATAAAGTCGTACAAGTTGCGCTGCTGAATATATTGAAAATTTTCCTTATCGGTTAGCTGTTCACCAGCAATTTTTTCACGTTCGGTTTTGTATTCAAAGGGGCGATAAATTGCGCCTTTGAACTGTCCACCCTCGTCAGGGTCTCCAAAATAATCCCGGATAATCCGGTCGTAAAATGCCGACTGCTCTTTGGTCAACTTAAAAAACCACTCTTTAGGGTCTTCGATCCTGGACAGATTTTTAACTTCGTCTTTGTAGTAAGGATTTTTCTGCAGGTCAAGGCGGTTGCGGCGGATGGTAACCGGTTCTATCACATCCCTGATTTGCTTTGCAAGATAGTGCGAACGTTTTTTTACTTTTGCTAAATGTATCGGTAACTCACCAAAAAGCGTTGAATAATAATTCTCTGCCTTCTTTCTTTTAGCATCCTGCGGTGAATTCCAATATTTTTTTATGTATGCGAGCCTGTCAAAAACACCTTTAAATTCGGCGAATTTACCGACAAGGTTGTTTTCTAAAGTTATTGACGATTTCTTTGGCGTAATGAAGAGTTTTAGCAAAGATAAAATGTCACCGGGTCTGTTATTAAAAGGCGTGGCAGTGAGCAGGATGACAATCTTATTGCGGCAAATGTTTTTCAAGTATTCATAATCCTGTGTATCCTGATTTCTGAAACGATGGGCCTCATCCACGATTACCACATCAATATCTTTTGCCCTGTTTATAAAATCTGCAATGTTTTCCAAATCACCCAACGATCTGACTTCCCAATCATAAAGTCCAAATTCCTCGGTATATTTCTTCCATCCGGAGTTTTTGTTCCTATCCCCAACGAGTCCTGGTGGGCAGATGACAATACCGCGCCTTTTCAGTTCCCTTGCCACTGCACAGGCAACGATTGTCTTTCCCAGGCCAACTACATCAGCGATGATGACCCCGTTATTATTTTCTATAATTGCAAGGGCTTGTTTTACCGCATCGAGCTGATATTGATACGGTGTGTAACCATTTTCTTCCAACGTTTTAATAAGTGATTGACCAACTTCCTTTTGCTCAAACGAATCAAGGTATGCTTTCAGTACCAGAACGAATGCCTCAAATGGGGTAATGTCTTTAACGAGGGTTTCATTCTCAATGATGTCTATTAATCCTCTTTTAATAACGTCATCTTCGGTTATTTTTACTGCCTCTTCCCATAAGCTGTCGAAATATGCTTCTGCATCATCAAAACCAAAGTCGCTTATTTCAACGTTAAATTCTTCCTGGGTGGTAATACCCGCCTTTGTCAGGTTGCTGCTGCCGGTGATAAACAAATTTTTTCTGCCCACCTGCCCTTCTTCCAATTTGAACAGGTAAATCTTTGCATGGTTTGGATTGTATGTCTTTCGGATGATGAGTTTGTTCTCGCCGATGAGTCTGATAAAATACCTAACCTGCTGGTAAAATTCCTCCGTATCGAAATCTTCAGTATTGAGGGATTTCTTTACTGACTGCAGGAACTTGTAACATCTTTCTTCATCGGATAATTGGCCGTCCTGGTATGCAAATTCAAGCAGGCCAAAATTTGTTTTATCAACATGCAAGCCCACTAAAACTTTTAGATTCACGTCAGGCTTTTCCTTCAGCCCTTCGTACAATTCTCTAATTCCGGAAAAATAGAAAAAACCCACCAGAAATTTTAGTTCATCGCTTTTCTGGATTAATTCAATTAAGCGTTTTTTTAGGTTTGCAGTGTTATGATTGGTAATAAAATTTTTCATAAAGGTTAAGTCCGAATTTATAGTGATGATGTTTTGTTAATGCCTATTTTTTGTTTCATTGTAAGAGAATTTGCTGTAAATATATGCCAATTTATAGATATTATATACAAATATGTTTTACATTGAATATCATTATCGGCGTTCAATGTCAATACAGAAATCCATTTTAAAATACTCTACTATTTTGCAGAGGAGTTGTTTTATGACAGTTAAAAAATTGCCTGTACGGATGGCGTCCTTCCTGCCCTTTTTCTTTAGTACCATGTTGTTCGCTGTGTGTGCTGCGGAGGCATTGGAGAACAGGATTATAAGCCATGATCTTGAAGTTGAACTCCATCTAAAAGAACACACACTAATGGCCTCTGACCACATGCTGGTATCATGCGGAAATGCGGAAAAGGTTTCGTGTCTCATTAATAAATCATTTCAAGTCTTATCAGTTAGTGCTTCAAACAGGAAGTTAGATTTTAAGACTGTATCGGGTGGAGACGGACAGCGTTTGGAGATTACTATACCACCGGATTTGAGGCAATCAGACACCCTGGCTCTGGATATTGCATACGAAGGCTGTCTTTTTGAGAAGCCCGGTTCACCGGAAAAAGAGGATGTTGGAGAAACTACCGGCACTATTAGCGAGGAAGGGGTCTATTTAAGCCCTGCCTGCATGTGGTATCCTGATATACCAAATTCCCTGGCAACTTTCAAGGTAACCGTTATTACACCCGCAGGATATGAGGCCGTGACGCAAGGTATTCTCGTAAGTAAAAAATCAGTTGATAATAAGACATACACCACCTGGGAAGAAAAAAACGTGTCTGAGGATTGCCATTTGGTAGCCGGAAGGTATAAAGTAACGAGTATCAAGCACAACGGGATCGATATTTACGCCTATTTCTTCCCTGAAGAACAAGGATTGGCAGAAACATACATCAAGGCCACAACACGCTATCTGGATATGTACCAGAAAATTTTGGGGAACTACCCTTACGGGAAATTCGCCATCGTTGAAAATTTTTTCCAGACGGGTTACGGCATGCCTTCCTTCACCCTGCTGGGGAACACCGTCGTTAAATTACCCTTTATTGTAGACACTTCATTAGGCCACGAGATATTACACAACTGGTGGGGTAATTCCGTCTTTGTGGATGAGTCACAGGGGAACTGGTGTGAAGGGCTGACCGCTTACATGGCGGATTATTATTACAAAGAACTCAAAGATACCACCTCAGCCAATGATTATCGCAAGGATATTTGTAGAAAATACACCAATTACGTAACCGGGCAAAACGATTTTCCCTTAAAAAGGTTTATCGGCAGAAGAGACCAGGCAACACAGGCCATTGGATATGGAAAGACGGCAATGGTATTCCACATGCTGAGGCAAATGGCCGGGGACGACCTGTTTTACCAATCAGTCAGGAGGCTTTACAAAGATAAAATCTGGCAACAAGCCAATTGGAAAGATATTCAACGTGTATTCGAAGACACATGCAAGATGGAATTATCCTGGTTCTTCGAGCAGTGGATTAACCAGGCAGGCGCACCTTTTATCGAATTGGGTAAAACAGAAGTCGTGAAAGCCAGCAATGGTTGGTTAACGAGGGTTGAGATTATCCAAACTTGTCCCCAAACACTATTGGGGAAAGGTAAACCGTATCGCCTTTCTGTTCCAATTCAAATGGAGCTGGACGGTGGGAATTTTTATACCGTTACGGAAATAAAAGAATCGTTCAGTACCGTTGTACTCCAGACCGCGTCTCAACCCGTGCATATTGCCATAGACCCTCAATGCAACGTGTTCCGGCGTCTGCACAGAGAAGAAATCCCGCCCACGATAGATTTTATATTGGGAGATCACGACAAAATCATCGTCTACCCCACTGGCGGTGAGGATTCTTCTCAAGCGGCGTACAAAAATCTGGCAGAATTATTAGCAGACAAGAATGGAGCCGTAAAGGCTGATACCGAGATTACAGAAACGGAGATGATACAAAAAAGCCTGTTCATTCTGGGTGGGCTGGCAGAGAATAAACTGGCGAAATTATTTCCCAATAATTTACCAGAAAATTTCACCATTGACCAAGGCTCGTTTATGGTAAATAAGGTTACATACAGTGATAAAAACCACTCCCTTATCGTAACTTCCAAAAATCCTAAAAACACGGAGAAAGGTATTGCCTTGTTTTTATGTTCCAATTCGGATACGATTAAAAACGTCGGATTTAAGATTCCTCATTACGGAAAGTACAGCTACCTGGTTTTTGCCGATGGAAAGAATGTTGATAAAGGCGCCTTTGCCATAACCGACAGCCCATTGCAACGTTACATAAAAAAATAAGTTTATCTGTTCACGTGTATGAAACTTATGCTTCGGCAAATGAAATCACTATTTCATTTGTGAAATTGCATGTGTCCAAATTAGTTTATTTATGTAGAAAGAGAAAAGTAGTATTAATTTTTAAGTATTACTGAAATTTACCACTTAGAAGATATTTTAAGTTTTTTTGTTTTTTGTTATTAAGTGGGAACGGTTTTTGTCATTTATACGAGGTTGTCAATGTATGAGTTACAGGAAATGTACTAAAATTTAAATTATGAAACAACTATTTTTTCTTTGTGCCTTATTCGGATTTCTGTGCTGGAATGTCATTTCTTCGGAATGCACCTCAGCGGAAAAAAGCTATTCCGAAGCAGAAGTAAAAAACGGCGGTACTGTCGTTGGAAATGTGAAATACATGGGTGATTTAACAACATTGTCATTAAACCTTAACGATGACTGGGAACTATCCGAAACATCAAAACCTGCCACCGAAAAATTCATCGTAAATACGATTAATAGCGGAATTAAATACGCCGTTGTTTCGATTACGGATATTACAAACGGCAAAAAAAAGATAACACCAACGATTCACCCGGTTATAGACCAGCAGAGAAATACCTTCATCCCTCATGTTACTGCAATTCTGTCAGGAACCACGATTGACATCTTAAATGGAGACGAAGAGTTGCACACTGTCCACACCAGGACGATTAAGAACCAGCCATTTAATCTTGGCACAACATATAAACAGAGGATATCAAAAACGTTTGAGTATCCGGAAACTATCAAACTAACCTGCGATATCCATAAAAAATCGTATGCATGGATTGTCGTTCTTGATAATCCGTACTTTGACATAACCGACAGGAATGGATATTTTGAAATGTGTGATATCCCGCCAGGCACTTATAAAATCCAGGTATGGCACGAAGAGTTAGGTAAACTAGAAAAGGAGGTAAAAATAAATCAAAAAGAAATTTCGAATATAGAATTTATTTATTCTCAATATTAGATGATGATGAACAAGTAGTTGTATTGGTGAAAACAATCAGTTAGGTTTATAAAATCGCAATCAGAAAGGAGGATGGGCATAATATGAAACCTAAGGCTTTGTTGAGTAAGGTTGGCTTATGGAGCGCTGCGGCAGCAGCAAGCGCAGCACTGGTAATAGGTATTGCGCCTATAACTGCTAAGGCACTTAATATTCCAACAGAGGTTACAGAGGATGGTAAAAATACCTATAAGAAATATTGTAGCGCCTGTCATGGTGAGGAAGGGAAGGGAGACGGACCTGTTGCAAGGTCGATGCTTCCCAAACCACGTGATTTTACAAGGGGTGCTTATAAATTCAGAACAACCCCAAG
>JACPHJ010000034.1 GCA_016188675.1 Planctomycetota bacterium | reverse complement strand
GCGCCATCACAAAAAACACCGAACTCAAATTTGCCTTTAATTGTGATGATTGCATGGGGTTTGATACCATGGCCTGTGTGGAGGCATGCAAGACAGGGGCGCTGGTATACACCGAAAAACATACAGTTAAAGTATAATTATCTTAATGATAGTTGCGATACATCAGCCGCAATATTTGCCGTGGATCGGTTACTTTGATAAGCTTGACCGTGCCGATGTATTTGTGTTGTTGGATAACGTCCAGTACAAAAAAAACGAGTGGCAGAATCGTAATCGCATCAGGACGTCGCAGGGCTGGCAGTGGATTACCGTTCCCGTCCTGTATCATTATCATGAGAAGATCGATGCGGTAAAAATAAATAATACAACAGACTGGCGAAGAAAACACTTGAATGCCCTGGTTTACAATTATTCTAAAGCCCCGTTTTTCAAAGAACATCAGTCATTCTTTGAAGAGACCTTCTCGAACCAGTGGGAATATCTCGTAGAAATTAACGTGCACATCATTAGGTATTTAAACAGTGCGTTGGGAATTAATAAGGAAATTGCGCTGGCGTCACGCCTTTCCCTGAGCGAAGAACCAACCCAGCGGCTGGTCGACATCTGTAAGCATGTTCAGGCTGATACGTACTTATCAGGCAAAGATGGCGCAAAATACATGAATTTTGATGCTTTTGCTCAGGCAAACATACAGGTCGCATTCCAGGACTTTCGTCACCCCGCATACTCTCAACTTTATGAGCCATTTGAAACATTTATGTCGGTCGTTGACCTCTTATTTAATCATGGTCACCGCAGCCTGGAAATCATAAGGAGCCGGAATAGACAATGAATTTGCTGGCCATTGGCGCACATCCTGACGATATTGAATTTGGCTGTGGTGGTTCCCTGATCCGGTATGGCAGAAAAGGGCACTCCGTATTTTTACTCATCGTAACAGAAGGCGGATCAGGCGGAATAGGCAGCGTTCGCAGGGCGGAACAATTAAATGCCTCGAAAATACTCCAGGCAAAAGAAGTTTTTTTTAGTAACTATTCTGATACCCAGATTCCCATTGATAAAGCCCTGATTACCAAGATAGAGGAGACGCTGCGCAGTGTTAAACCAGAATTAATATTTGTAAACTATCCGGATGACACCCACCAGGACCATAGAAATCTTGCCATGGCTACGGTATCGGCGACGCGGTACGTCCAGAATGTGCTTTTTTATGAAGGACCTACCACCCAGAATTTTACTCCCAATGTGTTTGTTGATATTGGCAGTGTATTAAATGAAAAGTTGTCAGCGCTGAACGCACATGCATCTCAAGTATGCAAAACAAACATCGAGGGTCTTTCGATCCTTGAGATAGCAAAGGCTGCCGCAACTTTCCGCGGTATTCAAGGCAGGGTGACGTATGCCGAAGGCTTTGTATCTGAGCGTCTCTTCCTCACTATTTAACGCCAGGGAATTTCAATGTTTTAAGTGACGAGTGCCGGGTGTCGTGTGACGAGAAAAAACGTTACCCGCCACTTGCCACACGTCACCTTTATTCACTTTGGTTGCGGCTCCGCGGGGCTATGATACCACATTCAAGACCTACTATCGACGAACATGACATCCTGGCCGTTTCAGACGTCCTCCACTCCGGAAACATTGCGCAGGGCAGTGTGGTGGAAAATTTCGAACGGGAACTTGCAGGTTATATTGGCGTGAAGGGCGGCGTTGCAACCTCCTCAGGCACTTCAGCCCTCCACCTCGCACTGCTCGCACTGGGTATCACCGGAAAAGACACCGTTGCACTGCCGAGTTATGCGTGCACGGCAGTCCTGAACGCAGTTAATTACGTGGGCGCTTCGCCTCTCTTGATCGATATCCATCCGGATACGTTCAATATGGATGTGGAAGATTTAAAAAGAAAATTGACAAACCGTGTCAAGGCGATTATCGTACCGCATGCATTTGGCCTTGCCGCGGATTTGGAAGAAATCATAGCCCTTGGTATTCCGGTGATTGAAGATTGCGCCCAGTCCATTGGCGCTGCATACAAAAACAAGATGGCAGGGTCATTCGGCAGCATTTCCATTTTTTCTTTTTATGCCACCAAGGTGATTACTACGGGGGAGGGAGGTATGGTTGTATCAAACTCAGAGGAACTCTTAAGGAAGATAAGGGATTTAAGGTATTATGACAACAAAGAAAATTACATTACACGATATAATTACAAAATGACGGATTTTCAGGCGTCTTTGGGACTTTCCCAGCTAAAACGATTAAATACCTTTATTGAAATTCGCAGAAATATTGCCCAAAAATACCATAATGAATTTAAAAATATTTGCACCTTGCCCGTCAACCATAACAAGGACAGCAAACACATATACTACAGATACGTAGTCAAGTTACGTCACGGCGCAAAAAGCTTCTTGAAATTCTCGAAAGAGAAGGGTATAAATTGTGAAAGGCCTGTATTCAAACCGTTACATCGGTATTTGAATTTATCAGGTTTTACAAATACGGAGCATGTTTGGGAAAAGGTTGTATCGCTTCCAATCTATCCAACGCTTACAGAAAAAAGCATGAATACAATTATTGAATTTGTTAAAAATACGGTAGCAGGACTATAAAATAAATAATTTTATGGAAACTAAACAAATAATCCGTATTTATTCATTCATTATCTTCCCGCTCCTTATCTTTTTGCTCATCCCCGGCGTGCAAAAAAGTTTTCAGTCCAACCATTTTCTCTGGCTTTATATCCTTTTATTTTCTTACATAATAGCAAACGTTGCCACGCCGGTCGTAAGGGCCGTTGCCGCCCGATTCAATGTGGTGGACAAACCGGGCGGACGCAAGATTCATTCCAACGCCACGCCTCTCATGGGAGGAACGGCTGTTTATGTAGCCTTTGCCATTACCATTATCCATAATGACGTATATTCACTGGAATTAAAGGGTGTAGCTATCGGCGCGACGATCGTTTTTATCATGGGACTTATCGACGATATAAAATCACTGCCTGCAACATTGAAGTTGGCCATTCAAGTTATAGCCACATTTGTCATGATCCGATGCGGTGTCGTTGCAGATTTCCTGCCAAACACCTGGTGGGGATATTTGTTTGAAATACTAATCACCATGATTTGGGTGTTAGGTATCACCAACTCCCTTAATTTTTTTGACGGCATGGACGGACTGGCAACGGGATTGACAGTCGTAAGCTCCTTATTTATCGGGCTTCTTGCAATCCAGTCGGGACAGCATTATTTGATGTATCTTTCCATTGCGCTCCTGGGCAGCAGTCTCGGATTCCTTCCATACAATCTGAGATATAAGCAATCCGCCAGTATTTTCCTGGGCGACGGCGGCAGCACCTTCATGGGATTTATGCTCGCCAGCCTGACGATTATGGGGGGATGGGGAGCGAAACAACCCATCAAGGCTTATGCAATGCCCGTGCTCATTTTGGGAATCCTTATTTTTGATATGCTCTACACCACGATTACACGCGTTAAAAACAAACAGATATCCAATTTCCGTGAATGGCTCAGCTTTACCGGGAAGGATCACCTGCATCATCGTCTGGAAATGCTGGGATTTACCAGGAAACAAACAGTTTTCTTTATATTATTCACCGCCGCTACCCTCGGTTTGAGCGCCCTGGTATTGAGGAATGGGAACACCCTGGACGCCCTGCTCCTCTCGTTCCAGGCCATTTTGATCTACTTGGTTATTGTAACCCTGATGATACGGAAAAAGAATACATCGGTTTGATTTTTACGGCAAAAATCCAAAGTCTCCCGTTTACAGGGGGCAAGTTTTATTTTTTACCCACACCCCCATCCCCTCCCTGGAGGGGACAAAGGGGTGGCTTATCTCCCAAGAGGGGAATTTGAGGAGTCCCCTCTTGAGAGGGGTAGGGGTGTGTTGCGGAAATCTTATACACCCATTTATTTCCTCCCCCCGTGTCCCCCTCCGTGAGGGGAATAGGGGAAGGTGGCAACTCTGAAATTCCGGCGCATCCAGTCAGCCACACTATTTCACCACAATATTCACCAGTTTTTTTGGAATGATAATCATATTGACAACTTTCTTGCCATCCAAAAAGGTCTGAATCCGTTCGTCATTCAACACACACTTCTTCAATTCATCTTCACTCACATCAACCGGCACGGACAGATGGCTTCGGACTTTGCTATTTACCTGGATAACGATTTCCACCGTTTCCTCCTGAATGGCATTTTTGTCATAGCTGGGCCATGAATGATGGAAAATGCTGGGTTTGTGCCCCATTATCTCCCACAATTCCTCGCAGATGTGCGGAACCAAGGGCGCCATTAACAAAAGGATAGATTCCATGGTGTGGCGAAAGACGTTAAAATTAAGCTCTTCTGCAGCATTGTGAGGTATAACTACGTTAAACGAATCTACGTTATTCAATAACTCCATCACGGATGCGATGGCAGTATTAAAATGCCAGGAAGTTTCCAAATCTTCTGTAACCTTTTTAATCGTCTGATTCGTCAGGCGGTAAAGGGTTTTTGCCTCAGGCGAAAGTTTCTGGATATTAATCTCGGTTCGTGGTACCCCGGCATACACCTCTTCATAATCAGTAATCTTCTGCCATAGACGGCTCAGAAATCGGTGAGCGCCCAGCACACCGCGGTCATTCCACTCGGCATCTTTCTGGGGAGGTCCAATAAAAAGGATGTAAAGACGCTGCGTATCTGCCCCATATTTGTCTATAAGGATATCAGGGCTCACGACATTGCCTCTGGACTTTGACATCTTGGCTCCGTCCTTAATAATCATACCCTGCGTAAAGAGATGTTTAAAGGGTTCTTTGAAATTAATATAACCGAGGTCGTACAGCACCTTGGTTATGAACCGCGAATAAAGCAAATGCAGAATGGCATGTTCCACACCCCCAATGTACTGGTCTACAGGCAGCCATTTGTTAACCTTCTCCGTAATGAAAGGCTGATTATCATCCTTTGGTGAAAGATATCGCAGGAAATACCAGCTCGAGTCAACAAAGGTGTCCATTGTGTCAATTTCCCGCCGGGCCGTCCCGGAACATTTTGGGCAGTTCGTATTGTTAAATGAATCCACCTCTGCCAGCGGACTCATGCCGTGCGGCTTAAATTCTACCTTTTCAGGCAAAATCACAGGAAGCTGCGATTCCGGCACAGGCAACGTACCGCATTTCTCACAGTAAATAATGGGAATCGGCGCTCCCCAGTATCGCTGCCGGGAAATGAGCCAGTCTCTCAATCGATAAGTCACTGCCTTTGCGCCCAGGCCTTTTGATTCGAGGTATTCAGTGATCTTTCGGATCGCATCTGTGTTGGGCATGCCATTGAAAATATCCGAATTGACTTGAGTGCCGTCGCCGACGTACGCCTCCTTCATCGTGTCTGCTTGCAGGTCGGTATCTTCAGGCTGAATAACGACCTCAACCGGCAGCTTGTATTTTCTGGCAAACAGGAAATCCCGCTGGTCATGAGCAGGCACGCCCATAACCGCCCCTGTGCCGTATTCCATGAGGACATAGTTGGCTACCCAGATGGGAACCCTGCTGTTATTAACGGGATTAATGACGTACTTGCCGGTAAATATACCTTCCTTCTCCGTCCCTTCAGCCGTGCGTTCCACCATGCCCTGATTGCGCGCCCTTTCTGCAAAGTCCATCACGGCCTTTTCCTGCTGTGTACCTGAGATCAAATCCTTAATAATGGGGTGTTCCGGCGCCAGAGAGACAAAAGTCACACCATAGAGCGTATCGGGACGTGTGGTAAAACAGGATAAAATCTTGCCTGAACCTTCGAATTTAAAATTTATGCGGGTGCCCTCGCTGCGGCCAATCCAGTTTGCCTGCATGGTCTTGACCCGTTCCGGCCAGCCTTCTAATAAATAAATATCATCCAGCAGTTTCTGGGCATATTGACTGATACGAAAGAACCACTGCTCAAGGTCGCGCTGGCGCACAGGGCTGTCACACCGCTCACAACAACCGTCAACAACCTGCTCATTGGCCAGCACGGTAGCACAGGACGGGCACCAATTCACAGCCGCTTTCTTTTTATATGCCAGATTGTGTTCGTAGAGTTTTAAAAATATCCATTGCGTCCATTTATAATAGTCAGGATTACAGGAAGTAAGCTCTCTGTTCCAATCATACCCGACACCCCAGCGGTGAAGCTGCCGTTTCATCGCCTTAATATTGTTCTTCGTCCAGACGGCGGGATGAGTCCCGCTCTTGATGGCCGCATTCTCGGCGGGAAGGCCAAAGGCATCCCACCCGATGGGCGAAAGCACGTTGTACCCCTTCATAACTTTGTAACGCGAAACGACGTCGCCAATGATATAGTTTCTGCCGTGACCCACATGCAGGGTGCCCGAAGGATACGGAAACATGACCAGACAATAGAATTTTTCTTTCGTGCTGGTTTCATTGGTGTGGAATAACCCGCATCCTTCCCAGAATCCCTGCCACTTACTTTCGATATCCGTAAAGTTATACTCTCTCTTTGCCATCCAAGATTCCTTATATCTTAATTAAATTACAAATTCGTCTGAAGATTTTCAGAAGAATTTGAATTTTATCAGAATTTCAGTCTTAATCAATCTAAATTCAGACCGAAAAACCTTGACAATAATTATGTATCATGTTATTTTTATCATTCAGAAATTTAGAATTATCGCAGAGAAAACAGAGAAATAATTATTGAGTGAGCTGTCCTCTGTGGTTAAGAACATTAGGTGGGGCTGTGGCGCAGTTGGGAGCGCGTTTGAATGGCATTCAAAAGGTCAGGGGTTCGAATCCCCTCAGCTCCACCAATAAATTCAAGGGTTTCAGGCGTTTGACACTTCTCTTTTTTCCTCAATTGTAGTCAAATTGTAGTCAGATTTATCTAGAACCTGAACACAATCCCTCAAACTCTCTGGACAATGATGTGCATATCTTTGCGTCATCCGAATATCTTTATGTCCCATCAGCTTCGATATTTTATAAATATCAATACCCCTCTGTGCTAAACGTGTAGCAAAAGTATGCCGCAATGTATGGGGAGTAACACCTTCAATGCCAACCCTTTTTAACACACCATTAATCGACCTTCTGAAATTATCACTATCAATCTTGGTTCCAACGCAGCTAGTAAACACAAAATCATTTTTAATGTTTCGTACTTTGGATTTCTGCGTTAATATATCGAGCGCTATTTGGCTCAATGGAACAGTTCTTGGCTTACCGTTTTTTGACTCCTGAATTA
Organism: Planctomycetota bacterium; assembly: GCA_016188675.1. Taxonomy (GTDB): domain Bacteria; phylum Planctomycetota; class Brocadiia; order Brocadiales; family Brocadiaceae; genus Wunengus. The sequence goes on along the minus strand of JACPHJ010000034.1, from coordinate 3,313 downwards.
TTATGTTCTTACGCAATAGACTTACCCTGTACCATTCGAGAGAAAGCAACTCACCTATCCTTAAGCCAGTATGCAAACCGAAAACAATTATGTCCTTAAGCCATGAAGGCGAATTTGCAATCAGTCTCTTTTCTTCATCTTCAGTCAACCATCGGTCTCTTTCGTTATTCTCTTTCTCTTTTGGCACTTTCGAAACGGGATTTTCTTTAAGCCATTCCCATTCTTTGACCGCTAGATTAAAAGCCTTTGATAGCATTGCCAATTCCCTGTTAATGGTAGCAGGTTTTGCCTCTTCAGCTTTTCTTAACACCTTGTACTCATTAATAATTTTAGGCGTTATTGACGGCAACTTAGGATTGCCAAAAAACGGTAAGAGATGCTTTAAAGACGCTGAATAACTGCGTTGCATACTAACCGATACCTTTGGGGCATGTTCTTTCATAAATTTTTCCATCATATCTGAGAGAGTCTTATTATTACTAACATACCTTTCAAAGTATTTTCCCTCTATAACCCCTGTTTTTACTTTCGCTTCAATTGACTGGGCAAGCTTCTTATCGGCAGTTTCAAGACTTTTCTGAATCTTCTTTCCTTCGTACCTGATACAAGTCCACCAGACACCACCCCGTTTAAACATATTTTACTCCTTTCCCGGGACTGATTGCGTCTGTATGACCGCATCGGGAATTATACATTTCCACAGAGAATATCTCCAACAATTTTATTGACCGTTTTTTCATTCTGATTAGTATTTCTTTTCAAGGAAGCCATTATCCTGTCTATATCCTCTAAATCAAAAAGTACACGACTTCCATACTTAATAGATGGAATCTTCCCCTGACTTGCCCAATCGTACAAAGTTTTTACAGGCAAAGAGGTGTATTCAGAGACTTCTTTAATATTCGCGTATCGTTTTTTCATTATAGAATTTTCTTTAATCACTTCTACTCTCAAATATAAAGCTGTAAACTACCCGCCTTTTTTCTTTCATGCAATATTCAGGTACGTTACCACCAGTACAATTACCTTTTATATAATCCATACAACTCACACACGTTGCCCCTTCGTGTGGTTTAATACCGTTATGTCCAAAATAACTATTCCATTTTTCTTCAAAAGTACCTTCTCGTCGTTTAACAATCCACTTCAACGCAATCTTTTTTTCCTCTTCTTCTTGTTTACGTTTTAAAATCCTTTTCTTTCTTCTTTCGTTTTTACACACCCTTTTTCTTTCAATATTACCCATGTCCTTTTACTCCTTTCTTGATTAAAATGGGGTTTCCTCTAATCCAGAATCGTTCTCAAACCATTCTTTAACAGAAGTAATGTAATTTTCTTTGATCGCCGACTCCAATTTTTGAGACCTGAATTTATCCATGTTATTTCTGAGCTTTCTATTTATCTTTGTCATTAAAAACTGTAATCCACCTACCATAGAACCAATCTTTTCATCATCTTCAAAATCGTAGAATCTTAACCTGTCAAAATTTGAGACTAACGAAACAGGGTCAGCTACTACATCCTTTAAATTGCCCTTATAATTACCCAGTTGAATCTCAAACCTTGTTATCTGTTTTCCCGACTCTACAACCTGTCTTTCCCATTCTGTAATGTTATGTATTTTTTTAAACCCGTATTTATATTTTTCATTCTTTTTAATCCTGTCCTTAATTTCTTTTGTCTTATCATAAATTCTTATCCTTGGATTAGAACCTATATAAATAGTGCCTTTGTAAATACTCAAACTATCCCGATGGAAACCGGGGACATGTAAACGTGAATAAACAACGTCCATTGGAAGATCCTCAATATCAACCTTTAAATCAATCCTGCTAACATTAAGACAATCCATATCTACTTGACCACCAAAAATATTTTCCAGATAATCATAAAGGTACTTAAAACAGTCAAAATACTTTGGATTAATATCAATCTTAGAATAAGGGATTCTCTTGTTAGTATCTTCACCAAACTTGTGAGGTCTCCACATAACCTGTGCATAATCCATCTCACAAAAATATTTATACAGTTTCAACCTATATTCATCCTCAGAGACCTTCCAAAATTCCTTTAGATAATCAACCTTCACTATCTCATAGGTTGTAAGACACAACTTATCAATTCCCATATATACTTTCTCTACTTTAATATTGCCTATAGTCGTAACGAGTTTACTGGTGATTACCCATATCCAGTAAACTTTCATTCAGTGTGTCCAGGCACATTTATATGTGTGTCCTGCGCTCGTTCGTCACTCTCGCACAGCTTCGTTCCTCACTCGCTTGCATGTATTGAAATGACGATAAGGCTTCTTCCCTATCTACAAACCATATACAAGACTCCTGAATAACCATCCCGCTGATACAATAACCATTTTCATGCCAGTGGTAACAATATTTACAATCTGTTTTTGACATTTTTAGACTCCAATATGTTTTTTGCAAATACTACAAAATTTATGTGCCAAATAAAAAAGCCGAGACTACAGTTGAATAAATCAACCACAATCCCGGCTTCTTTGTCTGAAAAGACTTCTTTGCCGTTTATTATTTAATTTATTTATGTCTTATTGCTTATATATCAACTTCAATTAATGTTTTACATTTAGGGCATTTTCCTAATTTATTTCTGTCTATATAAAACATTTTTACATACCTTACTTTATATATTTCATAAGTCGAAGTTTTAATTTTAATCTGCATATTGCACTTGGGATTTGGACATTTCCCGTCTTTTGTAAGACTGTAAAATACCTCTGCAGCTTTAATTCTCATGAATCATCTCCTTTTATTCTTTTTCTCTATTTTTCATGTACTCTTCAAGGGTTTTCATGTCAACGAATACATAGCAACCAGCTTTTGGAGGTTGAAATTTTATAAAAGGCCGAATCCAAAAAGGAAGCTCTTTTAATTCTTCTTTAAAATCTTCCTCTGAATAAAATGGCTCATCTGCCTTCATTCGATATACCCTTATTTTACCTTCAGATTCAAGCTGATGTACTCTTGCCCTAGTTATTCCCACCCTGTCAGCAGCCCCACCTGGGCTTAAAAGATCACCTTCACATTTTTCTATGATTTCATCGTACTCTTCCCGTGACTTTAACCAAATAGTTCCATTCCCGCCCTCTTCTTCTTGCTCAAGTTCTTTTTTAAGCCTTTTCTTTTCCTTCTTAGATAAAGTAGCAGATTTAATCAGGTCTTTTATTACTTCAAATGAGCTTATTTTGGGTATTTCATCGTCTTTTTCAAATTCATTGTCTATTTCATTAGTATTATTTTTCATATTTTCTATCTCTTAACATAATGTTAATATC
>JACPHJ010000030.1 GCA_016188675.1 Planctomycetota bacterium | reverse complement strand
GCACATGGCGAGGTTGAATACTGGCTTACACCCATCAATCGGGGCAAGACGGCACTGGGGTCGTGCATACGGTGTCATCTTGAAGGTAAGGAGGTCGAAGGCGGAGAAGTACTCTGGCAGGGCAGAAGGCTGTTCGGGGATCTTGGTTGTTACGGATGCCATGAAACGGTAGGATTCGGTGAAGATAAGAACAGGACGATAGGCCCGAGTTTAAAAAATATAAAGAACAAGGTGCGGGCTGAGTGGATTACAGCATGGATAAAAGCCCCCAGAAAATTTAGACCCACAACGTTGATGCCTGATTTCAGGCTTTCAGATGAGGAATCACAGGCAATAGCGGCCTATTTATGGCAGCATGCCGATGAAAGAACCATGCCTGCTGAAATGCCTGCATTTGACGAGGAACAGTTATCGCAGGGGGATTTCATTTTTGAACAGGTGGGGTGCATGGCATGTCACTCCTACGAGAAGGACGCAGTAAGAGGGTTTGCGCCCAATCTGGCAAAGATTGGCGAGAAGATAAACTATGGGTATCTGGTTGAGTGGATTATGAATCCAAAAGGAAAAGAATTTCTGGCGCGCATGCCAAACTTCAGGCTGAGCCAGGAAAAAGCAGGTCTCGTTGCTGGATATCTGATCAGTAAAACAGGCTCAGGTATTTCAAAAGAAGGATTATCAGATGCGGGATGGCTAGAGGATAAGGAACGGGCACATGCTGGGGAGGCGCTGATCAAGAGATACGGTTGCTTCGGTTGTCACGAGATAAAAGGCATGGAAGGACTTGGTAAGATAGGAACCGAGCTATCGGCCATTGGTTCCAAGCACGTACAGCTCCTTGATTTTGGACTGTTAGAGAAGAAAATATTAGGCGAGGCAGGGCTTAAGCATTTCACCGAGAACATTGGAAAGGCACGGCAGGCGTGGCTAGGGGCAAAGATGCATGACCCCAGGCAGTTTGACGAAGGAAGGTATAAAAAACCGGAGGATCGCCTGAAAATGCCTGATTTTGGGCTAACCAAGGAAGAAATAGAATCATTGATAATAATGCTATCAGGGCTGAGAGAAGAGAAACTTTCTGGGGCGTATATCGCCAGACTGACAGAAAAAGAACGATCGATAGTTGAAGGGAGGAGATTGATCGGGAAGTACAATTGTACAGGCTGCCACCAGCTTGATCTGGATAGATTGTACCTTGCTGAAAACATCGAAGCGGTGGGGATGATAAAACTGGAAGAGGATGCGGGAGTCTATTTTCAGCTCTGGGAGGATAACGAGAAGTTAGGGCATAAGGCTGGCGAGACGGTGTTTTTGGATGAAAACCTGATACTGGATAAGAAAAGGGCGGTTGGGGGCGATATAGCGCCGTCAATAATTGTATATCATGTAGAGAGTGAGGGTTTAATACCGGAAGAAGCAAGGGTATTCACACCACCGCTATTGTATGGGGAAGGCAAGAAGGTGCAAAGTGAATGGGCGTTTGAGTTTTTGAAAGAACCCTTCGACCTGAGACCCTGGCTGAATATAAAAATGCCCACATTTAGCTTGCCAAGTGAGGAAGCCATCAGCCTTGCCGGGTTTTTCGCCATGAAAGAAGACGAAGAGTATCCCTTTGAGTATATAGCCGAAACAAAGAAGGAATATATCGAGGCAAAAGAGGTGCAATCGCCAGGCTACCTCTCAGCGGCAAAGAGGCTCTTTGAGTCCAAGGACGTCAATTGCATATTATGCCATGTAAAAGGTGAAAAGATGCCGGAGGGCGATAAAACAAGCTGGGCGCCAGACCTCATGCTTGCCAAGAGACGGCTCAAGCCCGATTGGATAAAGCGGTGGCTCCTCGACCCGCAATCCATCCAACCCGGCACCAAAATGCCCAAGTTCTTCAGGGAAGGCGAATTTCAGGCCTACATCCCCGGAACACCAGCAGAACAGGCAGAAGCGATGAAGGACTATTTGATGAATCTTGACGCTGAAAAACTAGTAAACGAGGTTAAAAAATAAAGTTATACTTGAAGAATTATTATGTATGTGTAATATATTGAAAAAAAGGGTAAGCACAATTTGGTATTAGGCACAATTACAGTTTGTTTTGTTTTCTTCAATAGAAGTTTTTTAATATGACCTTAATAGAGACTAAAGCTCGCCAACATGAACAAACTTACTCGATTGACCATCGAAAACTTTTAGGAACTCATTACACCCCAGATTCTGTGGTGGATTACATAGTTAATCGGACGCTTCGACCATATCTTGAGTCTCCCGATCTTTTAACAAATATCAGAATCCTCGACCCCGCTTGTGGCTCCGGACTTTTTTTACTTAAAGCATATGATGTTCTCGCTGACTATTGGAAGAAAACTTTTGGCAGCTTTACCTCCAAAGATGCCCAACACCTTATCGAGAATCATCTCTTTGGTATAGACATAGACGAGGAAGCTGTTCTAGCAACTAGAAAGCATCTTATTCAAAAAGCATCCCTTGCTGACGCTATCTCTTTCAGCTTTAATATTGTTGTAGGGGATGCGCTTTGTCTTCGTCCATTTTACAACCAGATGCAATTTGGCAAGCAACCGTTACTAAAGACTTCGTTTGGGAAAAAGTTTTCGGAACATAGCTTTGATTGTATTCTGGGAAATCCACCCTATGTTCGCATCCAGAATACACCATTAGAAAAACGAGAAAGATATATCTCTGCTTATACCACCGCAGCTGGTCGTTTCGATATTTCTAGCCTATTCTTCGAGTTGTCCGATTATCTACTTAAAGAAAATGGTAGGTTAGGCTTTATTGTATCTAATAAAATACTTTCGACCTCTGGGACTAAAAAACTCAGAAATTTCATGCTAACCCATTTTACAATCGAAGAAATTGTGGATTTGTCTGACACGAAATTATTTGATGCCGCTATATTACCCTTGATTTTCATAGCCACACGGTCGAAAGAACGCTTTAATCATATTGCCTACTCTTCAATTATGGAGTCTCACAGAAAAACGGACACCGTCCAGCATACAACTAATCTCCTCAAACTTTTGAAAGACTCGGGGATTCCATCGGAAACGGACGCTTGCGTAAACGGGAGAGTTTTTAAAGTGCGACGCTTTTTTGCTACTCTCCCGTCCAAGAGGGTCAACGTCTGGACCTTTCACAATGAGCGAGAAAACGCTCTCCTCTCCAAGTTGAGATGTAACTCTGCTTATACAATCGGAGATCTTTGTGAAAAAATTAGCGTTGGTCTTAAAACAACTGCGGATAGTGTGTTCATTAAACCGATGACGGAAAGCTTCATTAAACAACATGGTATCGAAAAAAATCTGGTTTTCCCATTGATCGAGAGCCATAATGTCAATCGTTGGAGTTGTTCCTGGAATTCACAAACAGATCTATATGTTTTATATCCGCACATTGAACAAAATGGAAAAGTAATTCCTGTCGATTTAGACAAATATCCAAGAGCCAAAAATTATCTAGAGAAACATCGTCCTCAACTTGAAAAACGTTCTTACATCAAAGATAGCCAGCGACAATGGTACGAAATTTGGGTGCATCAATCACCGGAAGATTTTCGCCAACGGAAAATAATTACACCCGATATTGCCTCTCATAACAGATTTGCTCTTGATAACAATGGATTTTTTGTTAATGGCACTTGCTATTACCTTATACTTAAAGACAAGTCAGATATACACTACTATTCAATTCTGGGATTACTAAACTCTAAAGTCATAGAATATTTCCATAAAACAACAATCGGCAATTCTCTGTATGCGAAGCGTTTTCGCTACTGGACTTCTTACATAAGTGTTTATCCTGTAGCTAAAAGGCTTTTTGATTCAACCCGATTAGTTACACAACTGGTTATGAATGTTTCTCGTTTGCTGAATAACCCTAACGTTAAAGAGTGCATAGATATTGAAAACGAAAACGATAACCTTTGTTATCAACTTTTCGATTTTACAAAGAGTGAAATCCAAGAAATTGAAACCATTCTCTCTGTTCATAGGTCTCAATCATAAATGAAAGGTATCGCTAAATAAATGCCATCGAGACAAACCCTTTTAGCATCAGCAAACAAAAAGAAGAAGCTCATATATCAAACAGATCTTGAAGATGCAAATAGTCTTGCGAACCAACCACCAGTAGTGGAAACTCTTTATACCCTTGAAGAAATTGCTATTCTAACCGAAGATTTAATGTCGATTGATGCACCCACAGACACAAATGGGCGCATTTTAGAAGTTCGTCCCAAAGGGCATTGGTTTGAGTTTGAGGTTGCGAAGAGACTTGGCTACAATTATCCGCCGGGTGGTGGTTTATTTCCCGATATCCGTCATCAAGCGCTTGAAATTAAACACCACACCGGCAAGAGCATCACAGTTGATTTTGGTCGCTACCACCCCGGCTCCGATGATATCATAAATGAAACATGGAATCGTCAACTTCAACTCAAAGTCAATCAAATTCGCTACCTTATCGCACTTGCTCCTCCTCCCAAATTCAAAGTTACAACTCTTATTGTTCTCACGGGCGCACAAATCATAAATGTTTTCGGTGTTTCACCCAAAGCCACTATCAAATACCAGATGGGAATTTCTGACAAGTGGAGAGAGGATCATCGTGGCAAGATGATGGTTGGTGAGAAGATTTGGTTGACAGCATGATAGAATATTTAGTTTTTGTTTGGGTTGAGGCATGTCCCATACGTGATACGGGAAACGAAATCCAACAATTTAATATAGCTGAAATAAATTTTGATGAAAATGTTGGATACGAATAATCTGTCTATGGCCGTAAGAGGATAAAGGATATGGAAGAACAAAAGTGCAGGTGGAAACCAAAATATGCGTCTTTTTTTTATAAATGTCAGGAATTAGCCTTACCCAATGATTGGTTTTGTATTTTGCATTCACAAGCAATTGGAAAGGATATAGGGAAATTCACGGAAAAAGTTATGGAGAGGGTTAAGGCTGGTGGAATAATGGGAATAAATGTAGTAGGCGCTTGCTTTTTTGATTTTGATTTTCTTCATCTAGTGCATACTTTTAAAGAAACGGTAAATTTCTCTGAGGCTATATTTTCAAAGGACGCGAACTTCGGGGGAGTCACTTTTTCTAAGGGAGCTAATTTTGAGTACTCACTGTTCTGGGAAGAAGCACATTTCTCTGGCGCAAAATTCTTGCAATGTGCAAACTTCCGCGGAACTACTTTCGATAAAAACGCAACGTTCTCAAAAGACTTCACTGAAACATCATTCAAGGCTGAGGCAATATTCTCCCAAGCCAAATTTTTTGGAGATGCTATCTTTGACAACGCCGCCTTCGACAAAAAGGCGTATTTTGATTTAACTAAATTCCACAAGGAAGCATACTTCCTTGAAGCTATCTTCTCGGAAGGTGCCGAATTTGGTCCAGGTGTTTTATTCAAAGGCAACACTTATTTTGAAGAAGCTACTTTTGGTGGAATAACAGACTTTTGGGGTACTTTTGAGCAAGACGTAAAGTTTTCTAAGGTCAAATTTCTAAAGGCAAATTTTTCTGGTACTGATTTTTGTGGAATCGTAGAGTTTTCAGAATCCCGTTTTGAGGGAGATTCTGACTTTACGGGTGTTATATTTAAGGAGACCTCTAGAAACGTGGAGTTCAAAGATGTCGTATTTCATAAAGAGGCAAATTTTTCAGCGAGTTATTGGCTGCACACAGAGTTTGACTTTACTGGTACTATTTTTAGAGGAAGAACATTTTTCACACCTCGTTTGCCTTCGGATACGACTACTCAGAGTATGGAAGTCGGTTCGGTTATGTTTAATACAGTAAGCTTTTTAGGAGAATGTATTTTCCAAGGTATAGACCTCTCCAACGTCTCCTTCCTCCACTCCAACATAGACAAGGTTGACTTCAGGTATTGTAAGTTTAACGAAAAACCTGAGAAGCTCTTTTTCGTCTTTCCTCACCGCAGGCAAAACGTCTTAAGAGACGAGCTTGATGCAGACAAGGAAATAGAGGGAAAGTCTAAGGATGAAAAGTACGAGCCTGTGCGGAGGCTCTACCTGGAGCTTAAGCGGAACTTTGAGGATAAGAAGGACTGGAATACAGCGGGGGACTTCCACTACGGGGAGATGGAGTGCAGAAGAAAGGGCAGGTTAGGGGGATGGCAAGACTTCTTCCTTGTGACAGCTTACTGCTGGGCGAGTGGTTATGGAGAAAGACTCCTAAATGCCCTAGTAACGCTAATTCTTCTCTTTTTTGGATTCTCATTGGGCTACATGTTGGCCGAAGGAGCTTGCTGGGGACAAGCTATGTGGAAAAGCATCATAGTGGCATCGCTTGGAAAGGTCGAGGCTCCTGGAATAGCGAGTTTTTGGGGTAAGGTGCTTTGGCTGGTAGAGCTTATCCTCTTTCCCCTCCAAATCGCCCTCTTCGCCCTTGCCCTCAGGCGAAAGGTAAAAAGGTAAGGACTAGGGGTCAGCTCAGATTACTCTTTTCCTCCAATCCCTAACCTCTAGTCCCTATTAAAGGGCAACAACTCCTTCAAGCATCTTGATGTAATGTGATTGGGGTCGTCGGGTCTTTAATCTTGGCATTTGGCAGTATGAAGGTGGATTCAGCGCAAGAGATAGCGCCTTAATCCACCCTACCCGGCTTATATGTATGCATTCGGCCGTCAGCGGTTAGTATGCTGGATTAACGATAACATTTGCTCACCATAGGCAGAGTGCCGGACGTTACGAAGAAAGTGGATACATTGAATGTCACCAAAGTTTTTAATATTGCTACTTCATAAGAGAGCTTTTTAAAAAAAGTCATCGTGCTTGCCACAGCGTAAAAGGGTAATGACATCACTTTTAATTAAGCATAAAAACCTATAACTTTTAGTAATTCTTCCCTCGAAGATGTCGCTGAACCCTTTCATGATTTCACCTTTGGTTTTTTTGATATGCAATGAAGGGTGGAAGGGGTGGAAAGGATTGGTTGTCAATAATTTTAAGGCCTTTTCTGTCTGCCGCTTTATGTCATCCGGCAGTTTTCCGAAATCCTTTTTGAAGGGATCGGTTCTAATAATTTTCATGAGTTCAGGTCTTTAATAAGATCATTAACATTATCAAAAGCCTTTACCTCTCCCTTTTTATATGCTTCCAAAGCCTCCGCTACTTTTTTCTTCCCCTTTGAAGATAGGGCTGGGCCCCTTTCCACAAAAGCCACGGGTTTTAAAATTATGCGGGATTCCTCAAGCTCCGCCTCTAAAATTTGCCCTTCATCAATACCCAAGGCGTCCCTGAATTCCTTCGGCAGGGTTATCTGTCCGTTTCTTATAACTTTAATAACAGGCATTCCTGATTCTCCTTTCGTATATTTCCTCATACGTTATTACGCAAATTCGTAATTATGTAATCAGTATAATGGATTGAAATGTTTTGTCAATAATTCTTTTAAAGGCTGGAATAACATGTTGGCAACACCGGGAGTAATTTTCATTGTTATATGTGAATCCGGCATTTTCAAATTCGTTTATCGCCAGTATAAGCTGAAGATTGCCTAATGCCTGATTATTCAACTAAAAGTAGGCTTGTAAGAAGAGTGCCCTCGACAGCAAGATTAAAGACCTGCCACCACCGGATCTATTTATCAATAAAAAAAGGCAAGACCTCATATAATGAAGTCTTGCCTTTGATATAATAATGAAGTCTTGCCTTTGATATAAATTGGCTCCCCCGGTAGGATTCGAACCTACAACCAACCGGTTAACAGCCGGCTACTCTACCATTGAGCTACAGGGGAACCTGAAGTTTGGATTTCCTTAAGTTGCCTAAAAGTACTTAGAATTTATTATGACGACCTAACTGAAAAATTCAGACAGTAAATGAAAATTCAAAATTATACTCGCACTTCACAATTTATATTTTTCGATTGTTGCAAATAATCAATTAATCTTGACAATTCCTTCTTCATATCCTGCCGATGGACAATCATATCCAGAAAACCATGCTCTAACAAGAATTCAGCTGTCTGGAAACCCTTTGGGAGGGAGCGTCTTATTGTTTCCTGAATAACCCTGGGACC
>JACPHJ010000029.1 GCA_016188675.1 Planctomycetota bacterium | reverse complement strand
CCTTTCTTTTAATATTTAAACTGGCCTGTTGTTTCTTAAGCTTCGACCTATTGTATTTACTTCTTGCCGACCTGTTTCCCAGGGGAATCTCTAAGGCGAGGGTAAAAAACTCTCCCTGAAATTCCTCTGAGAATGTAGAGTCGTTGACATCTTCTATATCTTCCCCAAGGCCCGCGTAACGCATGCCCGCAGTGAAATCAAGCGCGGGATACAATTCATTCTTTCGCCTCCTGCTCTGCATGTCTGCATTTTCTGTCTTGAGCTGCAATTCCAGTAATTCGGGACGTTTTCCCATGGCTATTTTGATGGTTTCTTTCAATTCGACCTTTTTCGGTTCAAAGTCCGGCTTATTGGTTGGGATGACGGCGGCATCGGAGATAATATCAGTGTCAGCAAAATTCATGATCTTTTTAAGTTCGTCCTCTTTATCCTTAACCGCATTTTCTGCGGAAATTATTGCCTCGACCCTTGATGCCACGCCGGATTCTGCATCAATGATCTCTATAGGCGCAAGGGTGCCCGTTTCTACCTGTATCCTGTTCTTTCTCAGCAAGTCTTCTGCGCGTTCCTTGGATTTATTTGCTACCTTTAAATCCTCGATTGCCTTCACAAGATTCCAGTATGCTTCCTGAACAGAATTGGAAATTTCTAATGCTTTACTTTTGAATTGAGCCAGGGAAATCTTTTTGTTGTTTCTCGCAATATAAATGAGGCTTCTGTTATAAAACCAACCGGCGCCTTTTAACAAAGGCTGTGTAATCTTTGCCTCCACATAATTTTCATAGGCTGGATTGAGTAACCGGAAAGGATTTGGTTCTACAAAATCACGGAATATATTGTATTCCAGGGACAGCGTTGCACCTGTGGGGATCATTGACTGAATCACAGCATTTGCCGTCTTTCCCTGCTCAATAAAAGGGCTAATAGAGCTTATTTCCGGGTACATCGTCATTTTCGATATTACCTTCTAATTTCAATGTAGGGTCGTATTTTGCCTTTTGTACGGTAATTTCATAATCTTTCATATTTGAAGTTAGCTTCGAAATCTCGATGTCAAAATTGTTGCGCAGGGCATAGACAATACTATCCTTCAGGCTCAGGCTAATGAACTTTAGGTTCGATGTTATTTCGGTTTCTGCCGGAGATGTTGTAGCAGATATCTTTCCCGGAGAATTATTTTCGTTGCTAAATAAGATACGCCCATAGCATAAGACAAAAGATACTAAAATTGGTAGAATGATAAATATTCTTTGCATTTTTTGTTTTATTTCAACGTTCCTTTTACAAAAATTTCTACAAATTCTTTAATTAATAAGTCAACATTGGCAGTTCTGTATTTTTTACGCATCAGGAGTTCCTCTGTATTGAAATACGAAAAGAACATCCCAAGAAATGCGTGTGCTGCAAAATCCACACCGAATTCCCTCATGACTTCTTTTTTCTGCATCTGACTGAAATATGATGCAAGTGTCTTGAGCGTCTCATCAATTAATGCATGATATATCTTTTGTATTTTCTCCGGATATCTCTGAATCTCAGAATGCATAATCCTTATCAGGTCTTTTCTCAGGGTAAGGGTTTCCAGAAATCTCGTTGCAATGGTTATCAATGCATTTTCGTATGACATCCTCTTAACATCGGGTAAAACCCCCTTCAAGGTAGGTAAAAAAGAATGAATATTTATTACTTCTTCGAAAAGCATTTCTTTTGAAGGGAAATATCTGAAAAGAGTAACTTCGGCAAGCCCTGCTTCTTTTGCAATTTCTCGGGTTGTTGCTCCTAGATAGCCTTTTTTTGAGAATAGACTTAATGCCGTTTTGAGGATTTTATCCCGTGTGGAATACGGTTCTTTTGCATTTTGTGCCATAAAAGCAGGTTTTCCCTATTCTTTATGAAAGCGGGGACAATACGATCGACATAATGTAAGTACTTACTTACAGGTAAGTATTATATTTTATGTAGTGCTTCGTTGTCAATAATCTTGTGCATAAAATGCAAAAGTTTTGTTTAAGATCGGAGGGTATTTTTCATACCCTTGTGTGGTTTGAATTTAGTCTGATCCTTGCTAACTGTTTTTTTAAGGAATGCTTAAAGATCAACTCCTTCATTTCCGAAACGGCCTGCTGTATGCCTACAAAGACCGCGCGTGACACAATGCTGTGCCCGATATGCAATTCCTCGACATCAAGGGACTCCACAAGCAATCCGACGTTCTGATACGTCAGGCCGTGTCCTGCGTTTACTTGTAATCCCAATTTTTGAGCCGCCTTTACGCCAGACTGAAGCTTTTCAATTATTTTATTCCTGATGGCCACATCTTTTGCATTCGCATAATTTCCCGTGTGCAATTCAATGTACTGTGCACCCGCGTCCCTTGATGCGGCTATCTGATTTTCTTCCGGGTCGATGAAAAAACTGACCAGGATGCCGGCATCTTTAAATTTTTTGACTGCATCCATAAGTGTCTTTTTTTGGGATACGACGTCTAATCCGCCCTCTGTCGTAATCTCCTGCCTTTTTTCAGGCACAAGGGTGACCTGTTCTGGCTTTGTTTTCAAGGCAATATCAACTATCTCCGGCGCTGTGGACATTTCGAGATTCAGCTTGGTACATATCGTTTCTCTGAGCAGTCTGACATCGCGGTCCTGTATATGTCTTCGATCCTCTCTCAGGTGCACGGTAATAATATCTGCGCCTCCCATGATTGCAAGCGAGGCGGCTGTAACAGGGTCAGGTTCGAATGTCCTTCTGGCCTGTCGTATCGTGGCAATATGGTCTATATTTACACCTAACGGTATCATTTTACCCCCAAAGAACGCATTTTTTCGCGGATGTCTAAATGTACTTCAGGTAATTTATCAACGAGTTCCACGTTTTTCGGTAAATTACAGTTTATTGGTTGTTTATAAGGCCCCGGTGGTTTTAATGAGGTAACGTCAATGTATAATACAACATCTTCAGTATTGAGCTTATCCAATACAAGTTTGGGACCTTTTACCTTTATATTGGCATACTCATCCTGTAGTTTGATCTCATAGGGATATTCTGACGGTCTCATTACCTTGATCCTTATTTTCTCAAAGGATCGTGTTTCCTGTTGTTCCACGATTTGTATCCATACCCGCACGTCTTCGTTACAGGTAACCGGCACCGAAACGTTTTTATCGCCTCTCTTAACGATTACCTTCTGGTCAATTCCGATCCTCCAGGGAAATGTCCGGTTTTGCTCAGAGGTAATTCCACTGATATCAACAGGAATGGTATTGATAAAAGAAGCCTCTTTTAAGGTATTGAGAGGTCCCATTACCTCGACTTCCCCCGGAAATACGAATTCATTTGCAATAGTATATCCGACGGCCGGCTCGCCTTTCTTTTGCAAATTGACCTTTAATTTTTTCTGCTGTAATTTACCGAGTAATACATCGACTCTATCAGGATACACAGACACTAATTTAACGGCGCTTGGGAGGTTTATGAGCGCCCTTGTAATGGGGATTGTTTGTTTTACCTGATCTTCTATGCCTTCCGGCGATTCCTTGACGACGTACCGTGCCTGGATTTTCCGGTCCTTTATCATATCTGTAACGCTTTCGATAATACTTTGCGGCCCTCGCAGATGTACGGTTATCTCCTCAAAGCTCTGTTCAAGTACGGTAATACCTTCGGGAACAGAAACATTCAATTTGACCACTTCCGTGACATCTTCAGTCTGACGATTAATCGCATAAAGCCAGAGCGCAACCGCCATGACAATGGCCATAAATTTTGTAAGGATATTGCCGGTAAATATTTCCTTGATCACACCTGTTGGCTCCTTGCGATACCAAATCTTTCTGTAGAAAGTTCATCGAGTATCTTCTTTAATCCTTTCTCATCGATGTCCCGGTTCAACGCACCCTTGAACCCGGTTGAGATAGTGCCTGTTTCTTCTGATACAATAATAACGATAGCATCGGTTTCTTCTGTTAGTCCTATGCCTGCCCTGTGGCGCGTGCCAAGGCTCTTTGACAGTTCCATATTCTCAGTAAGCGGGAGCAAACAACCCGCTGCAATCATTTTCTGTTCCTGAATAATAGCGGCTCCGTCATGCAAAGGGGAACCAGGCCAAAATACGGTACATATTAATTCGCTTGACACATCCGCATTTAACCTCGTTCCGGTTTCTATAAAGTTATCGAGACCAACCTCTCGCTCTATTGCTATTAACGCACCAGTTTTGTTTTTGGATAAAGTTCCAACAGCCTTTATGATTTCATCAGTTACTTTGTATTCGGG
>JACPHJ010000039.1 GCA_016188675.1 Planctomycetota bacterium | reverse complement strand
TGGGTAGAACACCAGCCTTGACCCATCTTGGAATAGAAAAACTTTCATTAAGTTTTAAAGGAAAATATTTGCAAACGAATGAAGTTATGGAAACCAGCCAAAAGGGACTCTACGCAATTGGAGACATTACCGGTACTCCCCTTTTAGCTCATAAGGCTTCACATGAAGGTTTATGTGCCGTTTCTCACATTGCAGGCAAAGAAACGACCACGATAAACTATCAAAACATTCCACGGGTGACATATTGCTCTCCACAAGTAGCAAGTGTAGGTCTTACACAAGAAGAGGCTGAAAACAAAGGATACTAAATAAAAGTGGGAAAATCTCCACTCATTGCCAATAGCAAGGCCATCATTGACGGAGAATATGATGATGGGTTTGTAAAAATTATTGCAGATGAAAAATACGGTGAAATATTAGGAGCACATGCTGTAGGACCAAATGTGGGAGAGTTAATGTGGGGTATTTCACTTACCACAATTTTAGAAGGTACGGCTTCTGAGCTATCGAGCAATATATACCCCCACCCTACTCTTTCTGAAGCAATTCTAGAGGCTGCACATGCTGTTGTTGATAAACCAATACATTTATAATTACCTATAATTATATGTCTGGAAATATTTAAATATTTATGAAGGCATCAGACCTGCTTGTAAAATGTTTGGAAAACGAGGGTGTTCGGTTCATCTTCGGAATCCCCGGAGAGGAAAACATAGACATCCTCGACTCTCTGTTGGATTCAAAGATACAATTCATTCCAACACGCCATGAACAAGGCGCCGCTTTTATGGCCGACGTATACGGTCGTCTGACAGGTAAGGCAGGTGTGTGTTTATCTACACTTGGCCCTGGAGCTACCAACCTTGTCACGGGTGTTGCCGATGCCAATCTGGATCGAGTACCTCTTGTTGCTATTACTGGCCAGGCCAGTCTCGACCGTATGCACAAGGAATCACATCAGTACATGGACACCGTTGCTCTATTCAAGCCCATCACAAAATGGAATACACTGGTACATACAGCCGATATTATCCCCGAGGTTGTCAGGAAGGCATTTAAACTTGCCCAGATGGAAAAACCAGGTGCCACTCATATTGACTTTCCAGAGGACGTAGCAAAGGCAGACCTCATAGCTTTACCAATTCCTTTGAAAGATGTGGCACATATCCCCTACCCCACCGAAGAGACATTAGGTTGCCTCGAAGTTAATTGCAGACGCAAGATATCCTGTTATTCTTGCGGGAAATGGTGTCCTTCGATCGCGTGCTTCTGAATCTTTGACTAACTTTGCACTAAAATTAAATATACCTGTAGCCACCACGTTTATGGGCAAAGGAGCTATCTCAGATGATTTGCCTCTCTCCTTGCTTTCAATTGGCTTGAGGGATGACGACCATATTTCTTGCGGTTTTGACCAGGCAGATTTAATTATCGCTATTGGGTACGACCTTGTAGAATACCCCCCCTACAAATGGAATCCACATAAGTCAAAGAAGATACTTCACATCGACGTTACTTCCAGCGAGGTAGACGCATATTATAATGTTGATATGGAAGTAATTGGTAAAATTTCTGAAACCCTTGACCATTTGTCCGGTATGGTCAGAATAAAAGAAACAAAACATATTATCAGTATTTTGAGAAATTCAGTTACAGAAGAATGCAAAATTTCACACGACGATACATCATTCCCCATGAAGCCTCAAAAAATATTGTGCGTTGTGCGCGAAGTATTAAAGCCCGATGATATTTTGATTAGCGATGTGGGCGCTCATAAATTATGGATTTCTCGTATGTATCCTGTGTACAAGCCCAATACCTGCATTATTTCTAATGGTTTTGCATCTATGGGTATTGCACTGCCTGGTGCGATCGCTGCAAAATTGGTATACCCAGAGCGGCGGGTCATTGCTATTATGGGTGATGGCGGCTTTCTCATGAATTCGCAGGAAATAGAAACGGCCACTCGTCTCGGTCTCTCATTCGTATCATTAATTTTTCATGATAACAGCTATGGTGTCATTAAATCAAAACAATTGAATTTCTTTGGACGGTCTGCATTTGTTGACTTCTCTAATCCCGACTTTGTCAAATATGCAGAAAGCTTTGGCGCCAAAGGCTATCGTGTAGAGTCTGCAAATGATCTAAAACCGATTTTACAAGATGCCATCAAACAACGCGGCGTCAGCGTTGTCGATTGCCCGGTTGACTATTCTGAAAATATTTTTCTCACCCAAAGGATGAGCAAACTTTCTTGTCCCAATACAAATGAATAATGAAGTAAAAATTGCCTATTTTTCCATGGAGATCGGCATCTCCAACAATATACCAACTTATAGCGGCGGTCTGGGCGTCCTCGCGGGAGATACCATAAAATCAGGCGCAGACCTCAAAATACCCATGGTTGCCGTTACACTACTCTCAAAAAATGGTTACTTTCGCCAGGACATCGACAGTGATGGAAGACAAATTGAATACCCTATCGATTGGGATCCATCAAAGTTTCTGAT
>JACPHJ010000038.1 GCA_016188675.1 Planctomycetota bacterium | reverse complement strand
TACACCAATATACGTTACCCCCATAATCTTTCTCTGAACCGTTGTATAAGGCATAAGAACTACATCGTCCTGGTCCTGTCCGGTGGGGGATTCTCCCTTAGCGCTTAATATCCCAATGATCCTGAAGGGTATGTTGTTTACACGAATCCACTTGTCTATGGGGTCTAACGTGCCAAATAAGTTGGTTACAACGGTTTGGCCAAGTATGCAAACCTTAGCCATAATATTTATATCCTGCTGATTAATAAATCTTCCGGATTCCATTGGCCAATTCCGTATAATATGATAATCAGAACCTACGCCGGATACAGAAGTTGTCCAGTTCAGGTT
The DNA here is from genome assembly GCA_016188675.1 of Planctomycetota bacterium. GTDB lineage: Bacteria > Planctomycetota > Brocadiia > Brocadiales > Brocadiaceae > Wunengus. Next base: position 5,285 of record JACPHJ010000038.1, on the reverse strand, counting down.
ACCAAAAACAACCTGGGTTGTTGTCCTCACACCAGGCGAAACGTAACTGACAGCGCTGCATTCCTTTTCTATAGCAAAAGCGTCTTCTGCCGTTAGAGTAATGGTGCCCGTTGTTCCTCTGGTTGCGGTATGTGTTGTACTAATGGGGATAATAATGAGGACGTTTGTACCCAGACTCTCAAGTTGTTTTTCTACCATGATCTTGGCGCCCTGTCCAATACTTACCATGACAATTACAGCGCCTACACCGATGACGATGCCAAGTATTGTCAATGAGGAACGCATCTTGTTCCTCATAATTGCACGTAAGGCTATTTTAAAAAGCGCTGGCATACGTTAAAAACCTTCCTTAAAATTACGTTATTCTTTCGCAACTTGTTTGAGGTGCAGGCGTGACAGGGGATTGGGAAGGAGTGTCGCTCAATACCTTGCCATCCTTAAGAACAATAATCCTGCGGGCATATCGTGCAATATCGTTTTCATGGGTGACGAGTACGATGGTAATACCCATGTTGAGGTTGAGGTCATGGAGCACGTTCATGACTTCCGTGCTGGTAACGCTGTCAAGGTTTCCTGTAGGTTCGTCGGCAAGAAGCAATGTGGGACTGTTAATGATAGCCCGTGCAATGGCAACCCGCTGCTGCTGCCCGACGGATAATTGATTGTGATAATGTTTTTGAAATTCTTTGAGACCCAAAGCCACCATTATCTGATCAATCCTTTCTCCGGCTATTTTGGATAATTTCTTACTGTAGATGAGAGGCAGTTCTATGTTTTCTAATACCGTAGTTCGGCTTAGAAGATTAAAACTCTGGAACACAAATCCCAGCTTTTTATTGCGGATATCAGCTAATTCATTTTTTGAAAACCTGGAGACATCTATACCTTCCAGATAATATTTTCCTTGTGACGGTCTATCAAGACATCCGAGTATATTCATTAAGGTGGACTTGCCTGAACCGGAGGCCCCCATGATCGCAACGAACTCTCCTTTTTTTATAGTTAGGGAAATTCCATTTAAGGCCGTAACCTGGACATCTCCCATCTGGTATATTTTGTAAACTGTCTCCAGCGATAATATATTTTGCATAATTTAATATTAGGGAAATTCAAAGTTGCAGTTGTAGTGCGAACTTTAGTTCGCATAGTATGCAAGCGAACTGAAGTTCGCGCTACATTGAAAAAACCGCTGATGGTCTGATTTAATAACGGCTTCTGCCCCACGGGACTTTTTGTGACGTCTTTGCAGCGGATGCTGGAGTGGTTTCTCCAGTTACGGCCTCCTGACCTTCTTTTACATCACCCTCTAAAATTTCAGTAAAAGTATCGTCACCTATTCCCAGTTTTACAGATGCCTGCTTCAATTGTCCGTTGTCTAAAATCCAGATATGTGAACTGCTTTTTTTGGCAAATTTCCTCTCGGTAAGGGCTTTCTTGTCTATTTCGTTTTTTAAGAATTCTGAAGGGGTGTAACGGAGCGCAGAATTTGAAACTCTCAGAGCGTCTTCGACCCTGGCAACCAAAATGGAGGTATTTGCCGTCATTCCGGGCTTGAGTTTAAGAGACGTGTTGTCAACGTTAATTAACGTATTATATGTCACAACATTTTGGAATATGACAGGGGACATGCGAATTTCGACAACTTTACCCTCGAAAACGTCATCTGGAAAGGCATCTACCGTAAATTTAGTGTCCTGTCCTACTTTGACCATACCGATGTCGGCTTCGTCTACATTGGTATTGACCTGCATATGAACCAGGTCCTCGGCAATATGAAACAAGGTGGGGGTTTGGAAGCTGGACACCACGGTTTGTCCCACATCGACGTCTCTGGAAATTACAATACCGTCTAACGGTGACACAATTACCGTATGTTTTAAGTCTGTTTTTGCAATCTCCAAGGCTGCTTTGGCCTGTAATACCTGAGATTCTGCCAGTTTTTCGTCGGCGACACCGGCTTCGTATGTTGTCCGTGCAGCATCAAGGTCGTTAATGGAGATTACCTTTTTGGCGTATAGCTTCCTTGAACGAAAGAAATTTTTTTTATTATTTTTAGAATTTACCTTTGCCTTCTCCAAAGAAGCTATGGCAGTGGCAAGGGCGGCTTCTGCCTTTTTGATCTGGTGTTCGAAAGGGACGGGGTCGATTTGAGCCACGACTTGTCCTACCTTGACAACAGAATTAAAATCAGCGTACAATTTAGAGATGAGACCAGTGACCTGACTGCCAATTAATACGGTTCTTACAGGGTTTATGGTGCCTGTCGCAGTGACGTATTTACTGATAGAGCCCTTATCAATTTTTGCTGTTTTATATTGAATAGTGTTTTTACTGCCAAAGGAGTAAATTGATGCTACTATGATGGCGATAAGGCATGGAATACCAATGATGATGTATTTTTTCATATTTTGTTAGAATAATAAAATTTGCTACCGATGGCAATTATAATTTTAAAGTATGTGTTCTTATAAATCGCCTTGACGATATCTTAATTAAATTGTATATTTTATGAAAATAGAGATTCGATATTAATATACTTCTTACTTATAAATGGAGGAAGATATGAGAAATAAGGTATACATTTATACATTGTCAGTAGCCTTTTTAGTTGGTGGGTGTGCAACATATGAGTCGAAACCAGTTCCTATAAGACCTGCTTCATCGTATACTTTGCAGGCGAGGCCGCAGTATGCAACTGCTCCGGCACAACCACAGATGATTCCGGCAGCACCAGCAGGACAACAATTGCCGCAGCCTCCTCCGGTGGAAGGACAAGTACCTCCACCACCTCCCGGCCAGGCAGCGCCGTATCAACCTGCTCAGTATGCAGGCGCCGGGTTAGCTATTGGTGCGGATGTGCTTTCAGACCCCGAACGCTGCAAGCAGTATTTTGGTGTAGACCTTAACAAGGCCGGCGTGCTTCCCGTACTGCTTGTGTATACCAATGGTGGAAACCATGTTTATAATATTCAACGCGGACAGGTCCTTGCAGTGGATTATGATAACAATATGTGGCAGGCATTGACTACAGAACAAGCAACGGACAGAATCGCCGGATCAGAGGTAGGGCAAGATTTACTGAGGGGCGCAGGAAAAGGTGCTTTGATAGGCGGCGCCGGCGGCGCCGCATTAGGCGCCGCATTGGGCGCTGTGATGGGTGATGCGGGGAAGGGCGCTATGATTGGCGCCGCAGCAGGCGGCATTGGTGGTGGCGCCTATGGTGCAGTGCATGAGAAGAGTAAGGTGGAAAAGGTGGTAAATCGCGATGTGATGTCCAAGGCGCTCCAGGATCAGCAGGTTGCGCCAGGTTACACTATTAGTGGATTTATTTTCTTACCCAAAGGGAATTATCATCGGATAGAAATAAATGTGTTTGATACAACGGGACAGCAATCCGTAAAATATACTGTTACCCCGCAAGGGTCATTCTGAAAGGTGAAATACCTAACCTGAACGAGTCGGAAGTGTAATGCGGGTGGTTTATCCCCATAAGCGCTAACTTATTGTCGAAGGATAAATAGAATATTTAATTAAAGCTCAATCTCAAGCCCATCAAAGGCGAATTCTACGCCTGCCGGAAGTTTGCGGCTGTCCTCCTCATGCTCGATATCGTGACACATATGGGTAAAGTACGCCTTTTGCGGCTTTAATTGTTTAACGATGTGTAATGCCTGCTCAATACTGAAATGTTTTGCATGTGGAATGTAACGGAGCGCCCCAAGCACAAGCACATCCAATCCTTTTAACTTTTCCAGCGATTTTTCCGGAATTTCGCTGACATCAGTAATATAAGCAAATTTTTCAAATCTGTATCCCGTCACCTCTCCATTTCCATGAATTGCCTCAATAGGCTCTATGTAAAGACTGCCTATTTTTAAATTACCATTAATTGAATTCAGAGAAAATCGGGGTTTGTAACCGCCCGGGTCCGGTTCGTTATTAAATACATACGAAAAGACATTGCGTATGGTGCCGAGGGTTTCTGAAGTGCCATAAATGGGGATGTCCATGCGTTGTATCATGTTGAACCGGCGAAGGTCATCAAGTCCGAATATATGGTCTGCATGTGGATGGGTGATGAGTACGGCGTCCAGTCTTGTGACATTGTTTTTAATACACTGGAGTCTCAGCTCCGGTGTGGCGTCAATGAGGATGTTGTAGCCGTTTTTCCTGACAAGGACGGATGTGCGCATCCGCTTGTTTTTGGGATTGCCGGAAGTACAGACCTTGCAATTACAGGCGATCATAGGGACTCCGTGGGAAGTGCCTGTCCCCAGAAATGTTATATTCATACTTTATTTCATCTCTTTGTGAAGAGGATTTAATGTTTTTTCTACTATACTATAATGAGCAAATTCTGTTATTATTATATGAGTAGTTTTATAGTGATTTCAAGGATTCTTTTGAGATATAGTGAATAAAATGCAAAAGAAGTTTCATTTTCTCTGGATATTATTTCTTTTTTTTGTATTTTCCCAAAAAGCTTATGCAATATACTATGACCTGTCCGATGAACAAGCCAGGCAGGCTGTTGAGTATGGTGAAAACAGTAAAGACACGGACGATTTTACATTCCTGGATGAGTGGATGACTGTCACAGGCGATGGTTATGAATGGGCTGCCTTAAATACAGAATTCAGTACACTTGCCTATGAGGCTAAAAAGGCGGCTTTAAAATCCAGAAAATTAACACAGACGGAAATAATTGCGCTGCCCCTGGAAGTAGAGGATATGCTGTCATTTCGTGTCGTTTTGTACGGAAATTCTTCTGATTTTGCAAAGGATTACCGCGCAGTGTTAGTGTATAAAAATAAACCTATTCAGCCGATAAATGAGCAAAACGATACGCACGCTAAGCCTACAAACCTGGGAATAAGAATATCTACCGCTTACCGCGCCATCTGTAGGTATGATTTCCCAAATTATTATATAGAACCCGATGCAGAGGTCATTCTCCTCGTTATCAGCCCATCAAATAAGGAACGAAGGTTTGACTTTAAGTTAGGGGAGATGAGATGAAGGTTGGGTTCTTGCAGACGTTTCCCCGTTTTGGGAAAAAAAATGAGAATATAGACAGGGCTATTTCATCTATTAGCGGATTAAATGCCGACCTGATAGTGTTGCCCGAATTATTCAATACCGGCTACCAGTTTACTTCCGTAGAAGAAGCCCTTGCCCTGTCTGAAAAAATTCCCAATGGTCAGACAATGCAGGAATTGATCAAAATGGCAAAAGAAAAAAAACTTTATATTGTGACCGGCCTTGCAGAGCGGGAAAATGAGCGT
>JACPHJ010000032.1 GCA_016188675.1 Planctomycetota bacterium | reverse complement strand
ACACACGGTACGGAATGGTTAAAACTGATCGCATTCTTTTTATTGCCGCAGGCGCATTTCATGTGTCCAAACCGTCCGACCTAATCCCTGAACTTCAGGGGCGATTCCCCATCAGGGTGGAATTAGAGGATCTCGGTAAAGAGGAATTTTTACGGATATTAACCGAGCCCAAAAATGCCTTGATCAAACAATACAAGGCGCTTCTGGAAACTGAGGGAATCAAGGTACGATTTGAAAATGACGCCATCGAGGCCATTGCAGATATTGCCGTACAAGTTAATAAACGCACCCAGAACATCGGCGCCCGAAGATTACACACCGTGATGGAGAAACTCGTGGAAGACGCATCCTTTGATGCCCCCGATATGGACGGCGCAGAGGTCGTTATCAATGCAAAATATGTGCAGGATAAATTACAGGCAATAGCAAAAGACGAGGATTTGAGCCGGTATATCTTGTAGAAAACTCCGGAACCACAGACTTCGTCGTGAGCGCTCAGTCGAACGATTACGCAGATGGCACAGATATTCAAATTAGTCCCCCTTAGAAAAGGGGGAAACAGGGGGTTGGGTTTTTCAGGGGTTATTCCCCGTTTTCACGAGGACAAGTTTACAACCCCCTAGCCCCCTTTTCTAAGGGGGATTTATGCATCGCATATGCCATGTGAGCCGTATAAATAAAATGAAAATCCTATACGCTGAACAAATCTTCTAGTGAATCAAACGATTGCCCATGCCATCAACAACTATCTTGGACTATCTGAAACCTTCATATATTCATACCTCACAAATTCCAAAAGATATAAGCCGATTGTTTTAACTACACAGATAACCAATTTAGAACTGTTCCCTTTTCGCCCCATCTACGATTGCTCTCAAATCAATCGTTATTCATGGTGGTGGTTCAGAGACAGATTTGGGTACTATCTGTATCTCAATAAAAAAGAATATTTCGAACATATCCTGTATTTCAAATATGTTTTAAAAAAAGAAAAGGCTCGTCTCGTACATGCGCACTTTGGGCCGCAAGGCGTTGCAATGATACCCATAAAACGATGGCTTAAACTGCCGCTTATCACAACTTTTTATGGATTCGATCTAACCCAATTACCTCGAGAGAATATGTGGAATAAGGCATATCAGAGGCTATTTAAGGAAGGAGACCTGTTCCTTGTTGAAGGGAATAACATGAAACGATCACTCGTGGAAATTGGGTGTTCAAGTGAAAAAATCGTGATACAACATATCGGGGTTGACACAGAAAAAATCCGTTTCAAGGAAAGGACATTCCCTTCCGATGGGAAAATTGTTATCCTATGCTGCGGGAGATTTGTCGAAAAAAAAGGGCTTATATATGCCTTGCAGGCTTTAAAACTTTTACTATCAAAAAACCCACAGATTGAATTCAGGATCATCGGCGATGGTGTATTACGAAATAGTATCATATCTTTTATCAAGGAAAACCATCTTAGTTCATACGTCCATCTATTGGGTTATCAACCCCATCGTGTTTTTGTGGAGGAATTAAAAAAGGCGCATATTTACATTCAACCCAGCGTAACAGCACAAAATGGAGATAGCGAAGGAGGAGCACCTACCACCCTTTTAGAGGCTCAGGCAGCGGGAGTTCCCGTACTATCGACATATCATGCAGATATACCGGAAGTCGTAGCCAACGGGAAAAGCGGATTTCTCGTGCCGGAACGAGATGCGAACGCCCTCGCTGAACGGCTGGAATATCTTATTGACCACCCTGAAGAGTGGCCGGCTATGGGCAGGGAAGGCAGGAAGCATGTTGAAATAAATTATAATATCTACAAAGAGACTGAAAATTTAGAAAATATATATGATACTTTAATCTAAAAATAACTCGATTGTATAAGAATTTTAATTTTATTTAAGCGGGTTATACGATGTATAGCATAGAGAATCCCCCTTGGAAAAGGGGGCTAGGGGGTTGTAAGCTTGTCCTCACGAAAATGGGGAATAGCCCGGAAAAAACACAACCCCCTGAATCCCCCTTTTTTAAGGGGGACTTAAACGGAATAAATTGTAACGCAAATGGTTTATCCAAAATAAATTAACAAATCAGGAATTATATGACAAAAAAGAAACATAAACCCATACGAAAAACCTTTCTCATCTTCGGCAGTCCCAGGATAGAAGAGGCCGAAATACATGAGGTTGTGGACACCTTGCGTTCAGGCTGGCTTTCCACAGGTCCCAAGGTAGCAAGGTTCGAAGACATGTTCAGGAAATACATGGGGACACGATACGCTATGGCGCTCCATTCCTGTACCGCAGGTCTCCACCTCGCCATGGTCGTATCAGGTCTTGGCCACGGTGACGAAATTATTACCACACCCATGACCTTTGCCGCCACGGCGAATGTTATTACCCACATCGGGGCAAGACCCGTATTTGTCGATATTGATAGACACACCATGAATATCGACCCCAACCTTATAGAGAAAAGTATTACCAAACGAACGCGGGCTATTATTCCCGTCCACTTTGCCGGAAGGCCTTGCGACATGGATGCTATCATGTCCATAGCAAAGAAACATCGCCTGCTCGTTATTACTGACGCCGCCCATGCCATTGAAACGGTATACAAGGGACAAAGGGTGGGCAACATCGGGGATATGGCTGTATTCAGCTTCTACGTTACAAAAAATGTGTGTACGGGCGAAGGGGGCATGGTAACTACGAACAACAAGGACTGGGCAGAAAAGGTGCAGATGTACGGCTTGCATGGTATGAGCAAGGGGGCATGGCATCGGTATTCAGATAAAGGTTTTAAGCACTATCAAGTGGTCTTAAAGGTTTTAAGCACTATCAGGTGGTCTTTCCTGGTTACAAATATAATATGATGGACATCCAGGCGGCGCTGGGCATTCATCAATTAAAACGCGTGAACAAATATCACAAGATACGTGAAAAGATATGGAAGAAATATGACCGGGCGTTCCAGGGATTGCCTCTTATTGTTCCAGCGCCTGCAGAAAAGAATACTGTCCATGCACGGCATCTTTATACACCACTCCTCGATATTGATAAGATCGGGATAAGCAGAGACACCTTTCAGCAAGCGCTTCATAATGAAAATATCGGCACCGGCATCCACTTTGTAGCATTACATCTGCATCCCCATTATGCAAATGCCTTTGGATTTAAGCGCGGTGATTTTCCGAATGCCGAATTTGTCTCAGATAGGACGATTTCCCTGCCGCTTTCAGCAAAGCTGACAGAGGAAGATACTGACGATGTTATCCGTGCGATAAAAAAGATTATAGTGAAACACTC
>JACPHJ010000031.1 GCA_016188675.1 Planctomycetota bacterium | reverse complement strand
CACTCAATAGTTGATAATTTGTTTCCAATGCAACAATCTCTTCGACAATCTTATCGAGCATTTGATCCCCTGGCGATACAACAAACGTGTCTTTCCCCGTTCCTTCCATCTCAAAACCTGCTGCAACTTTGTACTTGTCATAAACGTGGCTCATGTATCTTTGTCCGGGCAAAAGGAGTTGCAAGTCTTCTTTGGTGAAGGTCGCACCTGGCACAATCAGGTAACACTCAAAGAGTTTGTTTTTATGTTCAGGGACGTCTATTCTCTGAAAAAGTTTTTCTCCATTCGTTAATTTCCCATTAACTGCCGTACAGGTAATTTGATACGTGTATACTTCTTGATCCTGCTTCAGTTTTATGGTAACCTTCGTATCGTTAATAATCTTACTTACATAAGCGGTATCTTCATTCCACTGAACATCCGACGCCTGTGTATCCAGGCCACTTGTCATTCTCAGAAACCCCTCTCTGGCTGTGTTTTTATCAGCTCTATCCTGTATAAAGCCAATTACTTTTATACAGGTCTTAAGCTGGATTGCAGGCACTCCAGCTACTACTTCGGGAACTTCTTCTGCTACTGAGACTGCTCTCTTTTCTCCAACTTCACTTCGTTCCCTTGAATCAGGAACATACTGGGGCAAAGATGGGTCGCCTGAAACATAACGATCCGATACAAATAATGAACAATAACACCTGCCGTTCTTTTCAACATCCAGAAAACAATAGGAACACGGGCAAATAATATCGCAATCCAACTGGTATTTCCCGGTAGCCAAACGACAGGGACACACCTTATACCCATAACGCTTCTCGTTAATGGCAAGTCCTGTAAGAATTTCTTCGACTACCTGTTTTTCTGGATTAATTGTGTAACCATGGCTCTTCGCTTCTCTGATCAGCCATTCGCGCATTTTTTCGATGGTTTCGCGATAGACTCCCTCCTTTGAAGATAAACTGGTTTTGATTTCACCACCTTCTAATTTAATCCTTTCTTGTTCCTCTCGCGGTGAAGGGAGTTTCAATAAATGACGCAGCCTCGACTCGTGGAAACCAATTACACAAGTACCATCAATATAGGTTACGGGAAATGAACGTTGTTTACTGAGATGATACGACTCGGCAATAGCGTTTTCCTGCTCGGTTCCATCTAACAAATCTATTACAAGAGATTCGTAATTTATACCGTGCTTTTTTAAAAATGTCTCAACCTTATCACACCAATGACAGGTTGATATTCTGTACACCCTTACATCCATATTATTTTATAGCAATCGTGTTAAAACTTGTCCTTCATTCATAACCTTCTGATGTCGTAATCTCCGCCTATTTCGATTAATTCAAATATAACCCCACACATCCGGCATCTGGCATGTTCCCCAATGCTGGGCTTTTTTCCAAAATTAACTTCCCATCCGCATACAGGACAATAAAATTTCACTTCGTGTTCTCCGTCTTGAATAAATTGCAGTAATCTTTGAAGACCATTCACGTGTCCCGTTTCTGCTTTAGCAAACTCTGTAAAGACCTCTTTTAATTGCGGGTCAGAAACTTTTTCTGCAAATTCATTATATATCCGTACCGCATCCTTCTCAAACTCGAGATCTGTCTCAATCATCCTGACAATCGACAAAAATCCATGATGCATGCCTGTATTTCCCCTATTTCACTTCCTTATCACAAGTGGTTGTTCACCGCATAGACGCAAAGGTAAAACTGACTAGCAAAAACAGAACAACAGAAACCACAGATGACACAGATAAAAAATACCGTATCAGTTCCCCCCCCTCCCACCAGGGGCGGGGGAAAAACGCTTCCTCCCCCTTGATGGGGGAGGCCAGGTGGGGGTGCTGAACTGTTACAAAATACCAATTCATGTAATCTGTGCAATCTGTGAAATCGTTCGACTGAGCGCTCACGACGAAGTCTGTGGTTCCAAATTCGTTTATCGGCCTGAGGCTTTGCCTCGTTAGTTTTATATATTGATTTTAAAACTTTGCGTCCATTGCACCTCTGCGGTAAATTATTTATCTCCTATCTTATCGCTGCCGCTTCCAATCAGCCGCAGAATATGCCCCCGAATAATCTTTTCGTGATCGACTTCATTTCTATGAAGACCTTCCAGCAGGGTGTGGATTTCCGGGTCTTTCACGATATCATGCTGCTCCTGATATCGTCTGGTCGCCTCAATTTCTAAGGCAAGCGCTTGCTCGAGTATCTTTAGATCATTTTCATTGTTACCAGTCATTACATTATCTTTCATCGTTCCCTCCGTTCCCTTTCAAGCCGTTTCAGTATTCGATTTT
>JACPHJ010000201.1 GCA_016188675.1 Planctomycetota bacterium | reverse complement strand
AAGGCATTTTTACCCACCCCTAAATCCCCTCCCAAGAGGGGACTTCCCAAAATCCCCTTTTGAGAACTTTTCAAATTCCCCTTTGAGGGCTTTTCAAAATCCCTTCTTGAGAGGGGCAGGGGTGTGTGTCTTAATTGCTTAACTAAAAAGATTGAATTTCATTAATGTTAAATTATAAATCTCTTAGAGGTTTAAAACAAACATTTTTTACAGCAGTATTTTATTGACATTAATGAATGAATGTGTTAAAGAGTTCTCAGTTTACATTCGACAGTAATTTGTTTTCAAAGTTTTTACAAGGCAATACTGTAAAGAGACCGTATGGGGAAATGATTAATATGTATAATTTCAATAATAAGATTTTTCAAGCTTATATATTGTGGTTTCTTGGAATTTCCTTCTTTGCACTGGTTCTAAGCGTTCATGCCGGCAATGAAGAAATTGTTTCCCTGTTTACTCCTGTTACACCACAGAATATTGTATCTGATAATACGACGGTTGGGGTGGCAGTTTATGACAATCAGCAGGAAGTTATTATTAACCTTACCCCTTTGAAGTCCAAAAGCGAAGAATATGGGAAAGTGCGTATGGATTTTCTGGATCGCAGTATCATTGTAAGTCGTACGAAATTTCTTTCAGGGCTGAAGGAAAGCGTAACATGGATTGGAAGGCCTGAAAATCTGGACGGTTCAGTCGTTATGTCGGTTTGTGGTAATGTCCTTTTTGGCCGGATTGAATTGAGGGATGAGGTTTACAAGATAGAGCCAGTAAAAAACACGAACACACACCGAATTTTTAAGCTCGATCGTGACAAAGCCGCTCCCATCGATGACGGAGGCTTAGTTCCACCTTACGGCATATTACCTGACGAAGAGAGTAAGGACTATCCTACTTCTGCAAAAAAAGATGACGGCTCGGTTTTCGATGTGCTTGTTTTGTATACTGATGGTTTTGCAGAGGCATATCCAGGCGACGAACTTATCGCCCAGATAAGTTATCTTGTAGGCGTGGCAAATATCTCTTATACAAACAGCGAGGTCAGCCTTACTGCACGGGTTGTTGGCCTTCAGGATGTTGATTATAAGGACGGTGGAGGGTTGGATGACGCCCTTAATGATTTAACATCAGGGAAAAGCGCCTTTTCAGATGTGGCTTCTTTACGGAACAAACTGGGCGCAGACCTGGTCGCTTTATTAAGAGTTTTTTCAAGCGATAACGATACTTGCGGTCGGGCATGGCAGATGACATCGCTAAGTAGCGTCTTCGAAGGATATGCTTTTTCTGTGGTTCAGGTGGGCAGGATTAGTTCTGGCAGCGGTTATATGTACTGTACAGACCAAACCCTTGCCCACGAAATGGGACACAACATGGGCTGTGATCATGAAGAAGCAAATGCAACCGGCGGCGTGTTCAAATATTCATACGGATATTGTTTTTCTCCTTACAGTTCGGTCATGGCCTATTGTACCAGCAGCGAGACAAGGGTCAGCTATTTTTCGAATCCGGATGTGACGTATGATGGCCTTGCTACCGGCACGGAAGACGCCGATAACGCCCGCTCGATAAACAAAGTGAAACTAACCGTTTCCCAATTCCGTGATTCAAAATGCTTAGGGTCTATGACCGTGTCTTCTGACAAGCTGTCGCTCAACAAGGAAGAGAGTGGTGAAGTAACGGTAACGGTTACAGGTGAGTACGATTCCCCTGTCGAAGGCGAGACGGTTACTGCAAAGGTTAATGCAGCCGGAAAAAAGTTTGTATCGGTTTCGCCGTCGAGTAATGTTACCGACTCCAGTGGCCAGACCATGTTTACCATAACTGCCGGGAAAAAGAAAGGAACAGCCAAACTCACTTTTAAGTCGGGTTGCCTGAAGAAGTCTGTAACCGTAAAGGTTAAGTGAGAAGACAGGCGACGAGTGGCACTTGAAGAAGACGGGTAACGGCTTTAATACCACACGTCCCGTGTCATTATCTTCGAAATTTATCCAGAAAGTTGTTTACCATAATTGTATTTCTTCCATCATCTCTGGTGCGTAGGCATCCAGGTTCAATTGCTCTCGAATGGTTTCGGCAAAGCCCAGGGCTGTTTCCTCTTCGCCGTGCATCACGAAAACACGCTGAGGCTTCTTTTTGAATTTGCCGAGCCAGTCCAGGAGTTCGTTGCGGTCGGCATGGGCCGAGAGGCCGCCAATCGTGTAAATCCTGGCATTCACGGCAATCTCTTCCCCTAATATCCTTACCTCTTTGGCTCCTTCGATAATGCGGCGTCCCAGAGTGCCCGCAGCCTGATATCCCACAAAAATGACGCTGCATTCCGAACGCCAGAGATTATGCTTCAGATGGTGGCGAATGCGGCCCGCTTCACACATCCCGCTTGCAGCTATGATAATGGCCGAACTCTTTATCCTGTTGATTGCCATTGAATCCTCAACTGATTCCGTAAACTTCAAGGCAAGCGAACTTCCGGGGAATTGCCCGGTTTGCATAAGTTCCAGGGTTTCTTTATCAAGGCATTCCGGATGTTTTAAAGTAATACGTGTAGCCTGCATAGCCATGGGGCTATCTACAAATACCCGAAGATGGTTTAATTTCCCCTCCCTGGATAATTTATTCAGGATATAAAGAATATCCTGCGTCCGTCCCACGGCAAAGGCGGGAATAATCACATTGCCGCCACTTTTTAGAGACTCTGATACCGCCTGGGCAAGTTCATCGATGGTTTCTGTCATGCCCTTGTGTTTTCGGTTACCGTACGTTGATTCGATAAATACAAAGTCCCCTTCATCGATGGGTGTAGAGTCCTTAATTAATGGCAAATTCTTCTGTCCGAGGTCGCCGGAGAAGATCAGCTTCTTTTCGCACGTATCGTTCTTTACCCATAATTCAACGATGGCAGAACCGAGGATATGTCCTGCATCCTGAAACCTTACCCTGATTCCATTTCCCAAATCTATGATTTTGTTATAAACAATCCCTTGAAAATAAGCCAGACTATCTGCTGCCTCTTGAATGGTGTACAGCGGTTTTATGGGTGGTTTGCCAGCCCTTAATCGCCTCTTGTTCTCCCATTCTGCATCCCGTTCGTGTATGTGGGCTGAATCAAGCAGCATAACACCACACAGATCCATTGTGGCGCTTGTAGCAAGTATCTTTCCTTTAAAACCATCCTTTGCGAGTTTTGGAATGAGTCCTGAATGGTCTATATGGGCGTGGGTTAATACGAGATACTGAATTTTTGAAGCATGAAATGGGAATGGTTCTTCATTCCTTTTTTCAGTGTCTTTTGTTCCCTGAAAGGCGCCGCAATCGACAAGGATATTTGCATCTTTTGTCTGGATATGATAACAGGAACCCGTAACGGTCCTTGCCGCGCCAATACATGTAATCTTCATATTTGATACCTATTAACCGTGTATTGAATAACGACTATTTTACACGCATATCTTTTTTATGCAAAACTAAAACATTATTTCTCTTTTTCAGCCCTGTTTTCTTTCTTGACTCTTATGCCCATTTTCATATAATGAATTTTTCTTTGTATCCGTTTGGTTTGTAATAAGGAATAATACTATCATGAAAAAGAACTATCTGTTTACACCAGGCCCGACTATGGTGCCGCCAGAGGTCGCACTGGCTGAGGCGCAGCCAATGATCCATCACAGGACGCCGCAGTTCTCCCAGATCTTTTATGAAATGAGCGAGGACTTAAAATATCTGTTTCAGACAAAGACCGGCGAGGTCTTTACCCTCATGTCATCCGGAACCGGCGCTATGGAGGCGTGCGTAGCAAACGTCCTGTCCAAAGGGAATAAGGCGCTCGTGGTGATCAGCGGAAAATTTGGCGAACGCTGGGCGGAGTTGTGTAAGTGCTTTGGCATCGAAACGATCACGATTGACGTTGAAAATGGCAAGGCAGTGAACCCGGCGGACATCGAGGCCGCGCTCAAAAAGACGCCTGGAATTAATGTGGTGTTTACCACCCAATGCGAAACCTCTACCGGTGTCGTACACGACATAAAGTCCATCTCCCCCATAGTAAAGAAATACGGCGCATTGCTGGTTGTTGATGCAATTACAGGGATCGGAGTTCATCCGTTATTGATGGACGAATGGAATATCGACGTTGCCATAACCGGTTCTCAGAAGGGGTGCATGATGCCTCCCGGCCTGGCCTTTGTCTGCGTCAACAGCAGCGCCTGGGGTGTCATTGAAAAGACTGATTTACCAAGATATTACTGGGATTTCAGAAAGATGCGAAAGGATTTGAAGGATAAAACGACCCCCTTTACCCCTGCCGTTTCACTGGCTATGGCGATGAAGACGGCCCTGGATATGATCAAAAAGGAAGGGATTGAGAACGTATGGAAGAGACACGCCCGCCTTGCCCATGCAACGAGAGAAAGCGCAAAGGCGCTGGGACTGGAACTCTTTGCCGGTGAAAACTCAAGCAATGTATTGACCGCAATCAAGTCGCCTAAAGGGGTGGATGTAGATAAGATCATCAAAAAGCTGCGGGATGAAACAGGGGTAACCTTTACGGGCGGCCAGGATGAGTTAAAGGGAAAGATCATCAGGATCGGCCACATGGGCTATGTAAACGACTTTGACATCATCGTCGCCGTTGCAGCCCTTGAAAAGGGACTTTACGAGGCCGGATATCCAGTAGAATTAGGTAAAGGTCTTTCTACCGCACAATCGCTGCTCGTCAGCAAAAAATAATGAGATAAATCTTCCTTGTTTCCCCCTTCGCAAGCTTATTTTTACCCCTATTTCTGTCTGGTTACCATGGGTTGCAAATCCCCCTTAAAAAAGGGGGATGAAGGGGGTTGTGTAAGTCGCTGGAGCTAGTAGCCCTGTGTTTATCTGTCTTTTTACTGATATCTAATATAAAGATTCTTTTTTATAGCGATTTATTTTATTAATTACCTTAATAGTTTTTATTTTACATTTAACAACCCCCTAACCCCCTTTTCTAAGGGGGATTTTACCGATCTTTTATTCCCTGTTAGTATTCTCATTTTAGTCTTTATTCAATCATACCCCTGTGTCCAGACTGAAATGTGGAGCATGATGAGCTTCGCAAGGGGGACACAGGGGAAGTATAAAAAACTTTCCCAAAAAAGCTTGTTCCCCATCCGTGTCCATCATAAAGAAAATCAGCGCTGTTGCAAAAAACAGGTTTTTTTGTAATAATTACAATTGTTAAATGTAAATATTACAAAATTTTATATTTGCAGGCGATTTTCGCTGCTAATGAAATGAAGGCGTTTTTGAGCTAAATATAACACCCGGAGTACTTAGAGATTCGCCCTTTGTTTCTTAAAACACTGGCATTCTTGTTGCGATAGTTCCGTTATCTATTTGTATCGAACGGATAAGTGTTTTTTTGATATTTTCCCATGCCGAGAAAGAAGAAGGATTCAACTCCAGACAGTAATAGAGAGAAGACCGGTTCAAAAAGAATTCGTAAGACCACGCCGTCTGAAAAACCTGTCTCCCGGTTACATAATACTATGCCCATCCTTGCAACTGAAAATAAGTTTTTTATTGTCGGCATGGGCGCTTCAGCAGGCGGACTCGAGGCATTCGAACAATTTTTTTCTCATATGCCGCCTGATAACGGGATGGCCTTCGTCCTCGTCCAGCATATATTCCCCGACTATAAAAGCGTTCTGGCTGATATTTTGAAAAACTATACCGGCATGAAGGTCTTTCATATAGAAGACGGGATGCAGGTAGAACCAAACTGCGTATACGTCAAACCGCCAAACGAGAACGTAACCATAACGAACGGGATACTTCACTTGGTAGAGCCGCCTGTTTACCCGGAATCCAAACATCCCATCAATTTCTTTTTCCAGTCTTTAGCGCAAGACCAGGCAGACAGGGCCATTTGTATTATCCTTTCGGGAACCGGAACCGATGGCACTATAGGCTTGAAAGCAATCAAGGATGCTGGCGGGATGTCTATGGTTCAGGAAGAAAAGTCTGCCAGGTTTGGCGGTATGCCGGCAAGCGCAATATCCACAGGTTTGGCAGACTATATTTTGCCCGCCGAAAAGATGCCTGAAAAACTCATCAAGTATACAAAATACTACTATCACATCTGGAATCAAAAAACAGCATCTCCGGCCTCCGAGAATTCCCGTTACATGGGGAAAATATTTGCGCTGCTGCAATCCAAAACAGGACACAACTTTACCTATTACAAGCACGCCACCATCTTTCGCAGGATTGAAAAACGGATGGCTGTGAACCAAATTGATACATTAGCGGATTATGTCCCGTATCTTGTGCAGAACCCGTCTGAAGTGGATTTGCTCTTTAAAGAACTACTCATCGGGGTTACCTGCTTTTTCAGAGATACAAAGCTATATGAGGCTCTGAAGGAAAAGGTAATGCCACTCTTGTTCGAATCCAAAGAGATTCTCCTTACCGTACGGATTTGGGTTGTTGGCTGTTCCACCGGTGAAGAAGCCTATTCTGTCGCCATGATACTCAAAGAACATATGGATACAATAAATTCATACGTAAAAATTCAAATCTTTGCGACAGATATCGATGACGATGCCCTTAATTTTGCGCGCAGCGCTATCTACCCGGAGAGTATTACCGCTGATGTATCTCCAGAAAGGTTAAAACATTTTTTCTCTAAAAAAGACCACACATATATTATCAATAAACAAATACGGGAAATGGTGTTCTTTGCCAATCATAACCTCATTAAGGACCCGCCCTTTTCCAAAATAGATGTGATCAGTTGTAGAAACCTGCTGATTTACCTGGAACCTGTATTGCAGAAAAAACTACTCCCGCTTTTCCATTATGCGTTAAAACCAAACAGATTCCTCATCCTTGGAAACTCAGAAACTATTGGAGAATTTACCAATCTTTTTTCAGTTGTTGATAAGGATTGCAAAATATTCCGGCGTACGGGGTTTTCTTCCGGGCTGCCGGCGGATAGAGATACCAGGACACTGACAATTACTGCCGCAAAACAGCAAACAATCGGGTATCTCAATGAGCCAAAGGAAGTTAATATTGGTGAGATTGTAAATAAAACGCTGCTTGATAATTACACCCCTCCCTGTGTGGTTATAAACGAAAAATACGACATCATTTATTTTCAGGGGCAAACGAGCAAATATTTAAAATCGCCCAGTGGCGAGTCTACCTTAAATATCCTGAAAATGGCGCATAAAGATTTGGGACTCGAACTACGGGCGGCCATTCAAAAAGTAATCAAGGAAAAGAAGGCGTTTACCTATAAGAACGTTCATATAAAAAATAACAGCGACTCACACATGGTAAATGTAGCAGTCAGTCATTTTTTTGAACCAAAATCTTCTGCGCTATTGTTACTGGTGATATTTGAGGACGCTGCGCATACCATAACTGACTCTGCCGATGCCCATACGAATACCGGGGGGTATCCTTTGCTGAACCGCCGCATATTGGCGCTTGAGCGTGAATTAAACTTCACAAAAGAATCCCTTCGGGAGACAATTGAAGAACTGGAAACTTCCAATGAGAAATTCAAAACCTCCAACGAGATGGTGCAGTCCATCAACGAGGAATTACAGAGCGCTAACGAAGAGCTGGAGACATCCAAAGAAGAACTGCAATCAATGAACGAAGAACTTGTGACGGTAAATTCAGAACTTCTGGCCAAGATAGAAGAACTATTGCAAACCAATAATGATATCAACAACCTGTTAAGCAGCACTGAAATCGGGACGGTTTTTCTGGACAGTTGCCTGCACATAAAACGGTTTACCCCGGCAACGACCAGGGTAATCAACCTGATCGAGACAGACATAGGACGTCCTATACAGGACATCTCTACAAACATTTTATATGAAGATTTAGTGGAAGATATAAAGAAAGTCCTTAAGACCTTAATTCCTCAGGAAAGAGAAGTAAAGATTCCGGGGAACAAGTGGTATTTAGTGCGCATCTTGCCGTACAGAACCGTAAAAGACAGTATAGATGGCGCCATAATAGCCCTGATAGACATTACCGAACTCAAACGGGCGCACGAAGAAATTCAACTCCTGCAAACATTAACACGGTCAATCAGCGAGTCCGAAGATATCCATACGGCATTGGGCGTTACGCTGTGTAAGGTGTGCGAAACTACAGGCTGGATTTATGGGGAGGCGTGGATCCCGAATTCAGAGGGGGCATTTCTCGAATGCAGCACAGAGTGGTACAGCGCCGTTCCAGGACTTGAAAAATTCCATACCAAGAGCAGGGAATTCACCTTCCCGCCTGGCAAAGGTCTTCCCGGAAGGGTCTGGCTGTCCGGGCAGCCGGAGTGGGTTGCCAATGTCACTCTTGATCCGAATTTTCCCCGTGCACAGTTTGCCCTGGAAGCCGGTTTAAAGGCGGGACTGGCAATCCCCGTCCTTTCACGCAAAAAAGTGATTGCAGTCATTGGTTTCTTTATGTTTGAAGCGCGCGAAGAGGATGCGCAGCTTATCAGGCTCATCACAACAATTGCTTCTCAACTGGGTCTGGTCATTCAGCGAAAACAGGCGGAAGAAGAGTTGCGAACGGGATATGAAAGGCTGGAAACGCGCATAAAGGAACGAACTGCCGAGCTTTTGAAAACCAACGTGCTTCTCCAGGAAGAGATTGCGGTACGCAGGCAAAATGAAAAGCAACTTCACAAGTTATCTCATGCTATCGAACAAAGTCCGAGTTCTATTATAATCACCGATACAAAGGGTAACATCGAATATGTCAATCCAAAATTCACCCAGCTAACGGGGTACGCCCCTGAAGAAATCATTGGGAAAAATCCACGCATCTTAAAATCAGGAACAACACCTCCGGAAGAATATAAACGCTTGTGGCATACAATTACAGCAGGCGTGGAATGGCGTGGAGAATTCTGTAACAGGAAAAAGAACGGTGATTACTATTGGGAATCCGTATCCATCTCTCCCATCAAAAACCGGGAAGGTGTTATTACCCATTTCGTTGCAATTAAAGAAGACATCACGAGACACAAGCAAACCGAACTGGAATACCAAAAAGCCAACGAAGCCCTGAAACGACAATTTGAAGAGTTACAAAAGAAACTGGAAGGGCTGCAAAAAGCTACGATGCAAAAATCCCCCTTAGAAAAGGGGGCTGGGGGGTTGTAAACATTCTTAATATGAAAAAGAAAACACAACCCTCTGAATCCCCCTTTAGTAAGGGGGACTTAAAAGGACTAATTTGTTTTTACTATTTTTTTACCAGGTTATGGTAGCGCTATTATTTTTTATTATGCAGGGGCAGGTTTCAAATCTGTCCCTTACGTTGGATTTTCTGAATATGCGCTGATTTCAGACACTGCGCTGGGATGTCCGATATAGTGCCCCTGGGCATAATCTACCCCGTATTTCGACAACAGTCGCACCGTTTCCTCGCATCCCACAAATTCAGCAATGGTCAGTTTCCCTAACCCACGCGCTACTTCCACCATTGCCTTCACCAGGTGCTGGTCTGTTTGGTTATGTTTTAATTCAGAGATAAAGCTTCCGTCAATTTTCAAATAATCCACGGGTAAATGCTTGAGGTAACTGAAAGAAGAAAAGCCAATACCGAAATCATCCAGGCCAAACCGGCAGCCCATGCTTTTAAGTGTAGCGATGAAATGCTGCGCATCGGCCATGCTTTCGATCGTGGCGGTTTCTGTAATTTCAAATACAAGTGTCTCCGGATTAATGTTGGTTGCGGCAAATTCCTGCTTGATCAGGGGCAGCAATTCCGGGTCATGAAATGCCCTTCCGGAGAGATTGACATCGAGAAACAAACCTCTTTCAGTAAATCGTTGTTCTGCAATGAGGTGAATGGCGCGGCATACAACCCATCTGTCAATCTCGTGAATAAGGCCAAAACGCTCGGCAACCCTGAGAAAATCGGGAGGAGGGATTAGCCCGTCATTTTCATCTATCATGCGCAGCAATGCCTCATAACCAATGATTTTGTTATGCCGTATATTCGATATCGGCTGTAAATGCAGCACGAATTTATTATTCTTTAATGCATCATGGATGCGTGCCTCCCAGTCCAGCCGCAACTCATAATGTTTTTTCTGGTCAGGTGAATAAATACTAACACAGTTGCGGCCTTTTTCCTTTGCCCTGTACATGGCGAGGTCGGCATAACTCAGTAATTTTTCCGCATCATTCCCATGTTCGGGAAACAAGGCAATACCAATGCTGGCAGTAACACTATGGAATCTGCCATTATTCACATGGATATTTTCTCTCGCTAATTCCAGGATTTGCATTGCGATTGATTGTGCCCGCTCCGCATCAGTATACGGAAGAATGATCGCAAATTCGTCCCCGCCCAGCCTGGCGATAATATCGGTCTCACGCACCCGCGCTCTTAGCAAATAGGCGAAATTTATGAGGATTTCATCCCCTTTCTGATGGCCGAGTGTATCATTGATGTACTTGAAGTTGTCCAGGTCAATAAATAACAATGCGCCGTCGGATTCATGTCGCTCCATCTGTGCAATCCAGTCTTCCAGCTCCTCCCGGAATCGGCGGCGGTTAAAGAGATTGGTAAGCGGGTCATTATTAGCCAGGTATTCAAGGTGCGCCTCGAACCTTTTCCTTTCGGTAATATCCTCCTTGATTGCAAGAAAATGGGTAATCAGCCCTTCTGAATCTCTGATGGATGAAATAGCCGCATGTTCCCAATAGCATTCACCATTCTTCTTCCTGTTACGGAATTCTCCCTTCCATTCGCCGCCTGATGTAATAACGGCCCATAGCCGTTTATATTCTTCCGGTGGCGTCTTACCAGATTTTAATATACGCGGATTTTTTCCAATAACTTCTTCCGGCATATACCCTGTAAGCTGCGTAAACTTTGGATTGACATATTCTATAGCGCCTTTGTCGTCAGTGATTATAACTACACTCGTGCTCTGTTCGATTGCGTGAAATAATAATTCAATACGTTCTCGTGTCTGCCTGAGTTCCTCAATGTTTAATTGCAGTCTTTTGTTCGTACGCTCCAGTGTAAATGTCCTTTCTGACACGCGTTGTTCCAGAAATTCATTGCTTCTGACCAGTTCATTTTCCAATTTCTTACGTTCGATGGCGTAGCGTATGGAATGTGCCAGTAAATTGCTGTCCAATCGGCCTTTCACCAGATAGTCCTGTATGCCATTTTGAACAGCCATAACTCCGGACATTTCGTCAGTATGGCCTGTTAGCACCACTATGGGCAGTTTTAATGACAGAGAGAGGATTTTGTTGAGCGTGGAAAGCCCCTGGCTTTCCGGCAGCCCAAGGTCGAGTAATAATACGTCATACTCGCTTTTTGCAAGATACTGCATTCCCGACGACAGACAGTCCGCATGCGACAATTCATGCCGCACGGCGCCGGATTCTTTTAACATCTCCTGAATTAATCTGACGTCACCGGGATTGTCTTCGATCAGCAATATTTTTATTTGGTTATCGGGCATTTTTCAACGTTCGGCAGTTTTACAATGGTAAACCAGAAATTCTCGATGGCCTTTACTACCGTGATGAACTGGTTTAAGTCAATTGGCTTAACGATATAACAGTTTGCGTGCAGGCCGTACGCCCTGCAAATGTCTTCTTCTGCTTTAGAGATAGTCATAACCACAACGGGAATTTTTCTCAGCTTTTCATCGGATTTTATTTCAGCAAGCACTTCCCGCCCGTCTTTTTTAGGCAGGTTCAAATCAAGCAGGATGAGATCAGGGTATGGCACATTGGCATATTTGCCTTCTTTGCGCAAAAAAGACAGGGCCTCAACCCCGTCGGTGACCACATGCAGGCTGTTGTGTACTTTTGATTCTTTAAGGCCTTCTTTTGTTAAACGAATGTCGCCGGGACTGTCCTCTACCAAAAGAATTTCAACAGGCTTTATCGGTTCTTTATCATTCATGTTTGCTTTTTTCCTCCAATCGGGATCGTGAAATAAAATGTTGAGCCGTTTTGATATTCTGATTCTACCCAGATTCTGCCGCCGTGACGCGTCGCAATTTTCTTGCAGATTGACAAACCCAATCCAATACCGGGATATTCTCTGCCGTGCAGACGCTTGAAGATAGTAAAGATGCGTTCGTTATATTCAGGTTCGATGCCAATGCCGTTATCGCACACGGAAAATAGCCACTCTTTTGCGTCTTGCCTGGCCGATATGTGAATGCGCATCGGTTTATTACTGCGAAACTTGACGGCATTGCCTATGAGATTCTGGAACATCTGCATAAGCTGTGAGCCATCCGACATAACCATTGGCAAGGAGTCGTTGGTAATTACAGCGCCGCTTTCCCCGATTGCCATTTTGAGATTGGCAAGAGCCAGATTAAGTACGATATTGCAATCAACTGACTCAAAGGGTTTTCCGTGCGTATCTATGCGTGAGTATTCCAGCAAGGCATTGATCATCGTTTGCAGCCGATTGGCGCCGTCTACGGCAAAGGCAATGAACTCGTCTGCATCCGCATCGAGCTTATTTTTATACCGCTTCTCTATTAACTGCAGGTAACTGGATATCATACGGAGAGGCTCCTGCAGGTCATGAGAAGCAATATAGGCGAAATGCTGGAGTTCTTCGTTGCTCCTCCTCAGCTCCGCCGCGTACTGTGTTAATTTCTCTTCCGCCCGCTGGTGATCGTTGATTACCCTGGCAAGTTCCTCAGCCATAGTGTTAAAACTATTAGCCAGGTTACCGAACTCATCATTGCGCGGTATCGTTACTCTGTGTCCCAGGTCCCCCTCTGCAAGTTTCCGTGTTGCATTTGTTAAGATGTTTATAGGCTTTGAAGTTGAAATTGCGAAAATAATTCCAAGCCAGGTAACCGCAGAAGCGCCAATCGCCCCAAAAATAAATGCAATGATACCCAGTTTTTTTAATTGCGCAAATGCCTCTGCCTTATCTATCTCTGCCAGAAGCGTCCACCCATATTCAGGGATATCCAGCGCTGCGCCAATAACAGGCACGCCTCTGTAATCTGTGTAAAGACTACAGAGATGTTTATCAGTAGAGGTAGTTTCCTGAAGCGGCTTTGTATCCACTATCTGGTTGAAGGGGGCATTATCAATAAATCTTGATTCCGTAAGCATTGTCTTGTCTCTGTTAACCAGATAGACCTCCCCCGTCTCTCCCATTCCAACACGATCAGTTGTAATCTTGTTTATCTCTGAAAAATAATAAGCATTAATAATAACACCAAGCGTTTTAGTGCGATTGAGAGAAATGATTGGCGCAGAGATGGATATGCAATTTGCATCAAGGTCAGGAGAATGGTGCGGCTGACCAACCGTGGTTTCCCCAAAAACCTTATCCATGCTTTGTATAAATACGTCTTCCTTAGACATGTCTTTACCAATTAACTTCTCATTGGTGGATGCGACAACTTTGCCAAATTTATCAACGATAGTTATCGCAATAAGGTACCGATGAAGCGGAAGTTTATTCAGCGCGAGGTGTCTGTTCAGGCTGATAACTTCATTTTTTTTAAATCCGCCGCTTGTAATCCTCTCCAGTCTGTTTTTTATGAATCCATCAGAACTGAAATCTGCAATCCGAACCTTCTTTGCCTCGATATACGATATGATGTGACTTCTTTTTGATTCTGCAATGGATTTCAAGTGCTCCAGAATCTGCCGCTGCAATATGTTTTTGGTATTGAAATAGTATATCGCTGTAGTTGTAACAATGGGTATAATTGATATACAAAGTGCAAATATGAGTAACCTGCACCTAAATGACAAATATAGGTTCACCCTGTGAAACTTCATAATCTACAATCTTTATTGCGCCGTTACCTGCAATTTCAAAACATCAGGTTACAAACCTGAGACTGCATGGCATCCCCTGGCTGGGGTTGTCTAAAAAGTCCAACAAATTCAATTATGTATTCAACCTGCAGGGGCAAGGCTCGCCTTGTCTTGAATTTGTAGATATGCGCTGATTTCGGATACGGCGCTGGGCTTGCCAATATGGTATCCCTGGGCATAATCTATTCCGTATTTCGACAGCAATTGTACCGTTTCCTCGCATTCCACAAACTCGGCAACGGTCTGTTTTCCCAACCCGCGCGCTACCGTTACCATCGCCTTAACCAGGTGCTGGTCTGTTTGATTGTGGTTTAATTCACGGATAAAGCTTCCATCAATTTTCAGATAATCCACGGATAAATGCTTGAGGTAACTGAAAGAGGAAAAACCGATGCCGAAATCATCCAGGCCAAACCGGCATCCTATGCTTTTAAGTGTGGTGATGAAACGTTGCGCATCGGCCATATTTTCGATTGCGGCAGTTTCTGTAATTTCAAATATGAGAGTTTCAGGGTTAATGCCGGTCTCCTCAAATTCCTGCTTGATCAGGGGCAGCAATTCCGGGTCATTAAATGCCCTGCCTGAGAGATTGACTTCAAGAAATAAACCTCTCTTATCAAATCGTTGTTCCGCAACGAGACGAATGGCGCGGCGCACAACCCAGCGGTCAATCTCGTAAATAAGACCAAAGCATTCGGCAATATTGAGAAATTCAGGCGGAAAGATTAATGTGTCATTTTCGTCTATCATGCGCAGCAAGACCTCGTAACCAAAGATCTTGTTGTGTTGTATGTTCAAAATCGGCTGTAAATGTAGTACGAAGCGATTATTCTGTAAGGCGTCCTGGATACGTTTCTGCCAGTCCAGGCGTGATTTAAATTGTATTTTATTATCAGGTGAATAAAAGCAGAAACCGTCACGCCCCTTTTCCTTTGCCGTATACATAGCCATATCTGCATAAGTAAGCAGCCTTTCAGCATCATTCCCGTGTTTGGGAAACAGGACAATGCCAATGCTGACCGTAATGGTATGGAGTTTCCCGTTACCGACGGGGAGATTTCCTTTTACCAGCTTTAGAATTTGCATTGCGAACGACCGTGCCCGGTCCGCATCGGTGTAAGGGAGGATAATAGCAAATTCATCCCCGCCCAGCCTGGCAAGCACATCCGTTTCGCGCACACGCGTCCGCAGCAGGTAGGCAAAATTTATCAGGAGATCATCTCCGGTCTGGTGACCGAGGGTATCATTTATGTACTTGAAGTTGTCCAGGTCGAGAAATAACAGCGCTCCGCTGCAATCGTATCGTTCTGCCTGAGCAATCCAGTCCTCCAGCTTTTCCTGGAATTGACGGCGGTTAAAGAGATTGGTGAGCGGGTCATGGTTTGCCATGTACTCAAGGTGCGACTGTAACCTTTTACGTTCAGTGATGTCTTCCTTAACTGCAAGAAAATGGGTAATGGCCCCTTCTGAATTTTTGATGGAAGAAATAACGGCATGTTCCCAATAGCATTCGCCGTTCTTCTTCCGGTTACGGAGTTCCCCCCGCCATTCGCCGCCTGAGGTGATAACAGCCCATAAACGTTTATATTCTTCCTGGAGTATTTCACCCGATTTTAAGATACGTGGATTTTTTCCAATGACTTCTTCCGGCATATACCCTGTTAGCTGGGTAAATTTTGGATTGACATATTCAATGTTGCCTTTAGCATTGGTTATTACAACCGTACTTGGACTTTGTTTAATGGCCTGAGATAGTTTGACGATATGATGTTCCGCCTCTTTACGTTTGATGAACTGGCCGATCTGACTGCCTAAGGCGCCCATCATACCGAGCAAAGAAGTATCGGGTTCTCTTATTTCACTGCTAAAGAACTCGACTATCCCAATTACATCGTTGCCTTCCAGGATGGGGAACCCGAATGCCGCATGCAAGCCTTCTTTGGCAGCAACTGGCGCTCGCGGGAAGTTTGTATCGTGAACAACGTTGACAATCCAGGTGGGTTTTGCACTTGCCTGGATACGTCCCGGCAGTCCAATACCCGGTGAAAAAGTCATCTGTCTGGTAACCGCAGTGAATTCCTTTGCCTCAAGCGATGGAACATGCCAAATTTCCTCACAACGCAGCACACCCGCCTTTCGATCAATCATCCATATTCCGCCAAAATCCCATTTCAAGCATTCGCAGACGACTTGAAGGATTTTTTGGGATGCCTCATGCAACGTGGCGGATTCCGACAGTATACGCGTTACGGCATGCTCGGCATTCAAACGTTGTTCCGTTTGCACACGCTCGGTGGAGTCCTGAATAATAGCCATTCCTCCGATGATTGTCCCTTTCGTATCGTACAAAGGAAAGCGGGAACTCTCGAAGTATCCGTACCTCCCTGTTTGCGGAATACTGTAAGGTATTGCCGAGCTTTTAATGGTTTTGCCTTTAATTGTTTCCCGGTAGGAATCCCCCTCTCCAACCTCCTCCAGGAACGGAAATATCTCAAAAGGGGATTTGCCAAGCACCTCTTTGCTGGTAACGCCGGTTATACGTTCCATGGCCTTATTCCAGAATGTGTAGCGGATGTCTTTGTCGTACGCAAGAATGCCGTCCTGGCTGGACTCGGCCAATAATCGGAATTTCTCCTCGCTTCTTTTCAGATTCTCTGCAGCTTGTTTGCGCTCGGTTATATCCCGTGCGATAATTACGAACTGTCGCTGTTCGCCGATGCGCATCCCTCCAAGTGACGTATCCAGGGGAAAGGAAGCGCCATCCTTCCGTTTTCCCTTTGTCTCACACATCATTAAATGAGGAATTTTTTCTTTGTCTATCCATAGGTAGTTATGTAGATAATTGTAATAGAATTCAGGCATTAATATTCTAATATGTTTGCCGTTTATCCCGGAAGACGTGTACCCGAACATCTTTTCGGCTGCTGCGTTAAATGATTCAACAGAGCCGTGTTCATTAAGCGTAATGATTCCGTCCATTGCATTATCGATGGTCGAACGGAGATATGCTTCGCTGTGGACTAATTTGAGGGTATCCCTCCGAATACGTGAAATCATGGGGCGGAATATAAAAAATGCCTCCATGAACAGGGTAAACAGGGTAAAACACAATATCCCCTTTTCCACTGTTTGTAATCTTATACTGCTCGCCTCACACTCAGTCTGGTATTGTTTCACAACCGCATCCATGGATTTAATCAGTTTTGAGGCAGATGCTGTAAGTATGTTTCGCAAATGTGGATTGTTCCGTGTAAGGGTATCGTCTGTATCGTGTGCCAGGGCATGGATCTCTGCGGCATAGCTGCGTATCTGCTTATCCAAAAGCAAGGGGGGATTAAAATACATGGCAAGTACCTGCGGCGATGGGCTGCCGGAGAGGCTCATGCTTGAATCGCCATGAATCAATCCGTCCTGCTGGCGTTCCATGCGGATGCTTATCTGCAATAGTTCCTGACGGATTCTTTCTCGTTCGGTCTTATTACGGCTGTTGACAAGACGCAGGGAATATACTGCAGCACGCTGCGATAACCATCGCTGGCTGCCGCTTATATTAATTGTGGCGGCAGTATCTTTCTGGGAGGCTGCTATCCTATATAAAATAATATATGCTGAAGTGCAGAGAAGCGCTATCAGCCCAAGCGCCAACGCATATCTGAATGTAATACTCTTTGTAGAAAAGCTATTCATCGTGGCATTTCAAAATTAAAAGTCTTTAAATTCATCGTCAGTCAGGGGAATCAAACGACCCGAATTGACATCGGCTGAAACATGCTTTTTCCCATTCCCTTCGCGCAAAGGTTCTTCCTGGTTTACCTCATCCGGCGCAACTCTCTGAACGGGAGAAGACCTTTTTTTTTGCGGGACAAGTTCCTTTGCATGTTCGCTCATTCTTTTTTCAGATACTGCTGATTTTGCGGCAGCACCACCTCCGTCGCTCTCCATATTGACCTCCACAGCAATCCTGTCAACCAGACCATTAAGACCCTGCGCCTGAGAAGATAATTCTTCGCTCGCCGCCGCCGTCTCTTCGGCATTTGCAGCGTTCTGCTGTATGACCTGTTCCATCTGCTGGATGGCGTTACTGATCTGCCCGATCCCATTCGTCTGCTCTTCCGATGCCGTAGAAATCTCATTTACCAGGTCGGTAACCTTTTTTACCTGAGTAACAATGCCGGAGAATACCTCTTTGGTGTTTTTCACCAGTCCCGTGCCGACCTCTGCCTTTTTTACGCTGTCCGTAATTAATGCCGTAATATCCTTGGCCGCGGCAGAACTTCTCTGAGCGAGATTCCTGACCTCTTCTGCAACAACTGCAAATCCGCGCCCATGTTCTCCCGCCCGCGCCGCCTCTACTGCTGCATTCAACGCCAGCAAATTCGTCTGGAATGCTATGCCCTCGATTATCTTGATGATATCGGCAATTTTCCCGCTGCTCTCTGCGATATTCTTCATTGCGCCGTCCATTTCTATAATGGTACTGTTGCCGTGTTCAACCGTGCTGTTGCATGCCACGGCCAGTTTCGAAGCCTCTTTGGCATTGTCGGCATTTTGTTGTGTCATGGAAGAGATTTCCTCCATCGTTGCCGACGTCTCCTCGATTGACGCTGCCTGTTCCGAAGCCCCTTCAGAGAGACTCTGGCTGGAGGCAGATATTTGCTCTGACGCCGCCGCCACCTGGGATGCGCCGCTGGTGAGGTCCGTAAGCAGATTTCCGAAGAGCATGGTTATCTTTGTGGCTAACTTCTTATTGAACATATTAAGAACAACGGTCGCAATTACACACACGATAGTGATAATTGAATACATGACAATACTATTCTTTGCCCCGGTTGAAATATTTTTAGAAATCCTGGAAATCTCGCCTACTTGAAAATCTTCAATATTCTTAAGTGCGTCAATCCGATGTGTTGCCGCATCGTAAACTTCGTCTGCCGTGATTCCGAAGTTCCCTTCGCCCACCTTCTCGATTATCAGGTTCCTTATCCATGCAACCTTTTCGGCAACCGGGCCTGTATGATTTGATTTATAGAAAGCCATTACCTCCGGAGAAGCAAGGTATTCAAAATTATTCAGAAGCCGTTCCTGTCCTTTCCATGAGGCCATCCAATTGGTTAAATTGCCGGCATCGACAGCCTTATTTGCCGCTGCAATGCCGCACATGGTCGCCCTCTCTACGCCTGCCAGTTCCTTTGCTGATATAAAATTTACGCAGGCGTGCGCAGCGCCCGAAATCTGCGGATGGTTCGCCTGCAGCGCTACATGCTCAAAGGATTTAATAAATTGTTCAATGAGTGTCGTGTAATAAAGGACTATTTCCTCTTTCTTGATGGAAAGCTCGGCTGCTGCGGTTCTTTTTGAGGATAATTCACGGAGTTTGTCCTGGACGGAAATGATCTTTTGGTTGAACCCTGAACTATACCGTTTTGTTTCAAAAGATGCCATATATTGCCGGAATGCGGCTAAAGCTTTGTCGGTGTTCTGTTTGTTCTCCTCCAGCGTGTCCTTCATTTTATTTCCTCCGCTTCCCACATACACTGCAGAGGCGCCCCGCTCTTTTTGTAATTCATGCACCAGCCCGCTGGCATTAACAATGTATTGACTGAGTTCGCTCACCTTATTGGCATCGGCTCTGACATTGATCTTTTCGGCAAGGATCGTGTAAATAAAGAAGATTGTTGCAATGGAGGGAAGTATTCCAAATAACAAAATTTTCTGACCGATATTTAATTTCACTTTCGTCTCCTTTTTTAGAATTATGAGCAGTGTATTAAACTTCTGTTTTGGCTTTGAGGTCTATTCCGGCTATCCCTTCGGCTGGTTCATTATCAGCATCAACCGCCGGAGATATGTGGGGAAAAGGCTGTCTGTCTCCGATTTCCATATGGGAGAGATTCCACAGTTCTCCTTTTAGCAAGATTAACTTGGTTATTTCTGCAAGGATTTCGTTGGAAATTTTTTCAAGAGTCTGAAAATTGGAATTCTTGCAATAGGCCATTTCTACAACGGTCTGAATCTTATCCAGAAAAATAGCAAGTAAATCATGCATACTTTTTGATATCCTTGCAGTTGACGCCTTGTAACCGTTTAAAACCGCCTGCAACTCTTCGCGCTTTTTATTTAATTCCTCCAGCGCAAGGTTGATATCTCTTGTGTTTGACATGCTTCCACTCCTCCCGGTAAAAATGTTTTGAAGAAATAAACCATTAGATAATTTTTTTGATTACACAGGTTCAAATTTGCAATTTGAACCAACTTTTTATGTCCCCTATTCCTTCCACATTTTGAGTAGAGAAAGGTATTCGTTGTATCCGGTAGGGCTTTCATAGCCGGACTGAACGGTTTTTTCTCTTCTTTTATTTACATGGATGGCTGCGGCAGTCCGGTGTAAAAGACCGGATGATTTCAATCTGTTAATTATCCTTCCGATAGTTGCGCAAGAGACGGATACACCTTCATTCTTAAGCTGTGTCAGAATATTGCTGTTACTCCACGCAGGATGCGTTTCCTTTAGTAACTTTATACGGTTTACTACCTGAAGAGGGGTGGCGGGCTCTCTTAAATTTTTTGGTCTCCGGTTCTTTTTGTCATCTTCGAGCGATGAAATGTTGTTTGGATCGTAACGCCTTTTCCATCGGTAGAAGGTGTCGGGCGAGATGCCGAAATGGCGACAGGTGAGCCTTGCGTTTTTTTCGTGCTTCTCGTAATAGTCAAACCACTCAAGCTTCTGTTTTACTTCATCTGAACTGGCGGTATCAGACATTTTTTCCTCCCGGTTTTGCATTTACGGCTTTCTTAAGAACATTGCAGTGTACGGTATCTATGTGAAATTTAAGGATAGTATTATAATCGGCAGATTTGGAAAATGCATAATATATTTTTTTGTAAAAAGCTTCTATGTCTATCATTAATATTTGCAATATCAACGGTTATGACAATGCTATTAATCATGTGTCCTGTGTCTGTCTGACGATTAAGGTGTTGTGTATTTTTCGTACGCAATATTTTATTCCTTGAGATTACGCAGCCACAAAATCCCCCCTTGAAAACATGTCCTCGTGAAAACGGGGAAGGGGGACCAAGGGGGTTGTAAAGAATTCCAGAAAAACACAACTCCCTAAATCCCCCTTTATTAAGGGGGACTTAATAAGATTAACTTGACGCAATAAGTATAAAACTGTTATATTTTTGGATAAGATGCCAAAAATTCTCGTAAAAGATTTTAATCTCGAATACACGCTCCTGTGCGGACAGATGTTTCGGGTATCCAGGGCAGGAGATTGGTATTATATTACAGTGAGAGACCGCATCTTTAGAGTCCGGCAGTCCTCCAAAAATTTAGAATTTCAGGGTGTTGACAAAAAGTTTCTGGTGAATTATTTTGCCCTGGACGAACCGTACCAAACAATCCTGAAACAGATAGAGAAAGACCCTCACATCCGAAGGGCTATCAAGAAATATCACGGCCTGCGCATTGTGCGGCAGGATCCGTGGGAATGCCTGATATCTTTTATCTGCTCCTCTGCGGCAAACATCCCCAAGATAAAATTAAATCTCGAAATGTTGTCGAAATCCTTCGGGAAAAGGATCGAGTTGAACGGATTCGAATGGTATTCGTTTCCGAATCCCGGTGAATTAAATTACTACGAGAAGATCGTGCAGGCAAAGACGGGGTTTCGGGCAATATACATAAAAAACGCCAACGACATTGTAAGTGAAGCCTTTTTAATGTCATTAAAAAAACTCCCTTATCAGGACGCCAAAAAAGAGCTGACGCAACTCGCCGGGGTGGGAGATAAAATTGCTGATTGTGTGCTCCTGTTTTCCCTGGGTTTTACCGAGGCATTTCCAATTGATACGTGGATAAAAAAAATCCTCCAAAAACTCTATTTCAAGAATCAGGTTGTGTCAAGTCAACACCTGCGGAATTTTGGACTGACATATTTCGGCAGGTATGCAGGATATGCCCAGCAGTTCCTTTACATGCTGGCAAGAGAGTCGGTGGCAGATAGCCGCAGAGGAGCAAAGAGCGCAAAGCTTTAAATCAAACTCTTAGGGAAAATACCTTGACTTTGTAAAGTCCTTTAGTTTATAAATAGAGCCATGAACCTAACCGATGAACTTAAAACCTCTCTAAAACGTGAATATACTTTGTGTTCAAATGCCATTATCTTTTATAAGAAGACCATAAAGGAGTTTGAAAAAAAATACCACCTTACAACACAAACATTCTTGAAAAGATTTGAGGCAGGTCAAATGGGAGACGAGGCAGATTATTTTGACTGGTATGCCTTTGCAAAACTCCTTACCCAGTGGCGTAAGACAAAGTCTGCCATTCGACCAACAGTTCTGTGATAAAAAGATTCACTGAAAACTTAGAAAAAACTATTACATCTTCTTCTATAGTACTCTCCTCCAACATTCAAAAACATTTTGGCCCCAATGGAAAAACCGTCTATTTAAAAGGTCAAATAATATTCATGAATTCATCAATCTTGGAAATTGCCATCTTTGCCACCGAATTCCGAGATGCTTTATTCCTTGATAAATACAGGTTTCACTATATGGACAAACACGGGCAAATGTTCTTTCGCTATGATAATGCTCCACACCATCCTGAGCTACCTACCTATCCGCATCATAAACACATGCCTGATAAAACAGTTCAAACAACTTTGCCATCCATAACAGACATATTCAATGAGATAAGTGCCATAATTATTGGAAAATAGGCAGTACGTGTTTACACACGCGGCGATAGCCAAGGAAGGCAAAATAACGCAACGAGGTTTTTCTGAAACAAAGATATTATTCTTGCGTTATGTAGATGAACTGCTTGTCAGGGATTTGGCAAAGTCATACCCAAAGATGGAACACTTTTTTAAGTCTTCTTCTGTTGGTGAAAAAATGACTTTGAACGGAGGCTGAACAACGTTGAGTTTGAGACCTCTTAAACGGTCTTCCATGAGTCGTGTTGCCTCCCCGCTCCATCCATACGTACCAAAGGTTGCACACTTCTTACCTTTGATATTAACGCTAAACAAAATATTGATAATATCCCACACGGGACGCAGCGCATCTCCATTGATCGTTGACGATCCAAATAAAACGCCGTCTGCCGATTCAATCTCGCACCGCATAAATTCAGGCGATACAGTGGTTGCATCGAACAGTTTGACCTCCGTATTCATTGTGGATGACCCTCTGGCCACTGCTTCTGCCATTTTCTTCGTATTTCCGTACATGGACGCATAAAAGACCAGTATCAGCCTTTTGTTGGGATCCTTCCTCGGTGTACTCCAGTCTTTATAGGCATTAATGTATTTCCACGGATCGGTTCGTAGGATGGGGCCATGGCTGGGGGCAATCACCTGGATATTCAGGCCTTTAATCTTTTCGAGCGCCTCAAGTATCTTCTTCCTGTACGGACCCATGATATGTTCATAATAATGCCTGAAATCATTAGCGAAGTCGTCCACGCGATCGTCAAAAAGCCGCTCGTCACAGAAATGGGTTGCAAATCCATCGCACGGGAAAAGTATACGATCTTCTTCCAAATACGTAAACATGGTATCCGGCCAGTGCCAGTATGGCGCGTGGATGAACTTCAATTGTTTATTGCCCAGACTGATACACTCGCCGTCTTCGACGGTCTTTCCTTTAAAATTCGAGTGGAGCATATTTTTTAGAAAAAGCGCCGCGGTCTTCGTGGATAGGATTTGAACATTCGGGTTTTCTTTCAAAACGTAACTCAATGCCCCAGAATGATCCATTTCTGTATGGTTTACAACGATATAATGAATATCCTTGAGGTTGATTAATGATCGGAGTTTCTCAAGAAATTCCTGGGCAAACTTCTCGTGCACACAATCGATGAGGGTGGGTTTGTCCGCCTGAATAAGATAAGAATTGTAGGTGCTGCCGAAACGGGTTTCGAACACTACATCAAATGTTCTGAGGGTGGCATTTAGCACCCCGACCCAATGAACGTCTTTTTGAATTTCTAAGGTCTGCATGGCTATGGTTAGCGATTTGGAATTTAAACGACACTCATCTTCTTTTTTACGAAATTCATCAACCCGCCGGCCTGAATAATTTCCTGCATTTCCCGGGGAAATGGTTCGAATTTGAATCGTTTCATTGTGGTAAGATTTACGATTTCGCCGGTCGTGAGGTTGACTTCTATATCATCGCCTTCCCGAATCTGTTCGGCCGCTTCGGGGCACTCAAAAATAGGCAACCCAATATTGATTGCATTTCGAAAGAATATGCGTGCAAATGATTTTGCTATGACGCACGAAAGCCCTGCGGCTTTTATAGAAATTGGCGCATGTTCACGGGACGAACCGCACCCGAAATTATCACCCGCTACAATGGCATCGCCAGCCCTGGCCTTTTTCATAAAAGTTGGATCGGCGTCTTCCATACAGTGAGACGCCAGTTCTTTCGTATCGGTAGTATTCAGATACCGGGCCGGAATAATCTCGTCTGTATTGATGTTATTTCCAAACTTCCAGCATTTACCTTTCATTGTAACCTCGTTTTGTGAATCAAAAACTTAAAATAACTATTACCTTCTGCTGGCTGCCAGATGCCTGCTGCTTGCTGCGTCTTTTTGTTTATGTCTCACGGCGCCAGGTTTTTTTGAATTTAACCTGCCTTCCATCCTTTGATATGCCTGATGCATAAACGCCTCCAGCCTCGTTTCCTCATTCGTCTGCGCCTGGCCGTCAAAAGACAACTTCAGGCACGGCATGCCGTAAAAATCTTTCTGAAACCTTTCAAGCACACCATTCACCACCGTTCCAGGCATGCAGTGGAATGGAATTACGTTTATAATGCCGTCAAACCCTTCTTCGACATATTCGATTGCCTTTCCCATACTGAGCACCGGATCGCCTTTGTAGGAATCGTCGATGTATGGTTTTCCCTTCCTGATGAGTTCCTTAATAGACGCATCTTTCAGGAAATGCCTGACTCTCCCTTTAAACACCTTCGTCAGTTTATAGGCGTCGTACCGTTGGACGATGTCAGAGATAAACTCTGCAAAAAAGCCCTTATAATCCTTTTCAAAGAGACACGATTCCCGGCGGCAGTGTGCAATATAATTAATCCATTCAGAGAAGGGAGGAATAAAAGCCTCTCCGCCAAGCCGTTCGATGCTTCTTGCAAGGAAATTGTTCGCAAACTCGTTGCATCGGACATAGGTTTCCCCTATGACGCCAATCAATGGCCTTGGTTTGCTTCGGTCTACCTTTATGTTTGCAAAGGCATCACTCGCTTCTCTGGCAGGTTCAACCAGACCTAGGTGTTTTTCAAGCGCTACCTCCGCCTTTTTCATGAAGGTTTCATAAACGGCGTCCGCTTCGCCTTTGTTCAATTCATACGGCCTCGTTTCCCTTTGCATCTTCTGCAGGAGGTCTACGTACATGATGCCGTTCCACGCCAGTTTGCGGAAGTTAGTGCCGAGATTTTTGGTATCTTCGCCATAGTTCTCGCCCTGATCCATCGTGTATATAGGCACGTTGCTGAACCCCAGCTCGTCCAGCACCAATCGGTGGAATTTATTGTATTGGCCGAACCGGCACGGACCGGATGCAGTGGCCATAAAGAAAACGCTGGCGTCAGGGTCGAAATCAGGGCTCATGGCCTTCTTCACAATATCCCCTGTTGTCAGGATTGCAGGGTAACATTCCTTCCCCGAAGTAAACTTTCGTCCGATATCAATCGTTTGTTTATTCGCCATAGGCAGCGCCTCTGCCAGCACACCGTGAGCCTTCATAGATGCCGCAATCATCCTGCCGTGGTCACACATATAGGGTATATAGATCGTGCGTTTCTTTTTCTCTGCCAGGGTATGCAGCGGAACGTCGTCTCTTAGCTTTTTACCGTTAGAGGTGGGTTTTACATTTTTAAGGCTATCTATAAACGCCTCGCATCGGGTTATAGCCCCCACGTCAGAACTGTGTTCATCAATCTCTATGGTTAAGCAGGGCTTCCCTCTTAATTCCTTGTTAAAAAATTTCGTTATAAATGAATCGGGACCACACCCAAAGTTGGTGATATACAATGGATAAAGCCTTTTGTCACCGGCAATCTGTCTGGCTGCCGCTAGAAATTTCTGGCCCGTCTTCCAATACATATTCGGGTAGTCATGGCTTACCTCTTCAATATCCAGAGTTAAGAAATCCAAAGGAATGGTCAATATCCCTAAATCACGCAATTTTTCAGGAAGTCCCAGGTTCATGCCCGTATCGCATCCGTTATAGGAACGGCTGATCAGAACGAATGCCTTTTCATCTTCTCCCAATTTTTCCAGTATGTCCCGGCCGCGAGACTCCAGTGTTTTGTTGAAAGTTTGCAGCGACCCGCGCGCTGCCCTTATGGCTGTTTCAACAATCTCTCCCGTCCTTCCCAGGTTTCTTGCGATTTGACGCAGGGTCTTATTTACAAACTCCTCTCCATATTCGAAATGGATGACCGGAGACAGGACTTCAAACTTCTTTCCCTTAAAATCAATGGCCGAATTGACAAGGTATGGAATACATTGAACGTATGGACATGCATAAGAGTGTGTGAGCCTTGGACTGGCGTGCGTTAAATTAACGACGCTGGGCAGGAAGAGATAATCAATGTCCCTATCCAGCATATCCATCACATGTCCGTGGGCTACCTTGATGGGGAAGCAGGTTTCTGCGGTAATTACTTCTACGCCATTATAAATAATGTCTTTATTGGTATCGCTTGAGGTTATAACGTCAAACCCCAACTCGACAAAAAACGCCTTCCACATGGGATAAAGGTCGTAGAAGGTAGATACCTGTGGTATCCCGATCTTTTTCCCTATAGGTTTGTCGGATTTGTTTTTCTTATAAGTATTAAAGAGCGCATCTTTTCTTTCCTTGAAGAGTCTGGGTAAATGTTTTCCTTTTTTCAAAGACCTTTCATCGTCGAATTTACCGCACCGGCTCCCGTAATAAAGCGGGTTTTCACCCTCAATATTAACCTGTCTTATCTCACAAATATTCGAACAATCTTTGCAAACGAAGGAAGTAAGTTCGTATCTCTTGTGCCGCAGGTCAAACCCTTTGAACCTGGACTTTTCCCAGGTTTTTTCTTCCATAGCAATAATAGCGGAACCGATAGCGCCCATAATATCGTGATGAGGAGGAACGATGACTTTTTTTCCCGTCACCTTTTCGAACGCCGCCTTCACGCCGCGATTGGCTGCCACGCCTCCCTGGAAAAAGATGGTGTCTCCGATCTTTCTGTCTTCGACGACCCTGTTGATAAAGTTCAATACCACGGAATAGCTCAGGCCTGCCAACAGGTCTTCCTTGGACGTCCCGCGCTGCTGGTGATGGTTGAGGTCTGATTCCATAAAGACAGTGCACCGTTCACCCAAATGGGAAGGGCCGCACGATGACAGCGCCTTTTTGCTGAATTCACCTTTAATACTCACACTGAGCTTTTCGGCCTGCTCTTCCAGGAATGAACCCGTACCGGCGGCACAGACTTTATTCATGGCAAAATCCACAATAGCCCCGTTCTCCAGCCGGATAAATTTGGAATCTTGCCCGCCGATTTCAAAAATAGTGTCCACATTTTTATCCACATTCGCTGCGGCAGTGGCATGGGCGGTAATCTCGTTCTTGGCAATATCAGCGCCGATAAAGTCGCCCGTCAGGTAACGTCCGGAACCCGTAGTCCCGGCGCCGCAGACAATTACCTTGTCTCCCACCTCTAAACCTACCTCGTAAAGACCTTGCTTTACGGCCTCAAGCGGCCTGCCTGCCGTCATGAGGTAACGCCTTGACAGGACGTTTTTATGTTTGTCTATAACGACGATATTTGTACTGATCGATCCCACGTCAACACCCACGTATGCCTCGATCTTTTCATTACCGGCGATGGAATGGGTATTTTCTACGATCTTGTAATTATCCGAGTGAAGTGGTTCGAGGTTCGACGGCTTAGCGCTGCGGTTTCTTAAATATTCTTCAATCTCCTTCAATCCGCGGAACGGCGAATCAATACCCTTATCCATAATTGTGAATACAGAACCGATTGCCCCCATTACATTAAAATATTTTGGAATGATCAGTTCGCCAGGTTTGAGTTCCAAAGTATCTTCGAATGCCTTAATCATGCCCACATTCGCTGCAACCCCGCCCTGGAAGACGATAGGTTTCGAGAATTCTTTTCCCTTCCCGATGTTGCTTTTAAAATTTCTGGCCATGGCATAGCACAGTCCCGCTACAATATCATATACGGGCGTGCCTTCCTGCTGCAGGTGGATCATATCGGTTTTGGCGAATACACTGCATCGTCCGGCGATGCGCGGCGGGTTTTTGGATTTTAACGCAAGTTCGCCGAATTCTTTTTCTATGGCAACGCCAAGCCTTGTGGCCTGCTGGTCTAAAAACGAACCTGTACCTGCGGCGCACATGGTGTTCATCGAGAAATCTGAGACCTTTGTCTGCTGTGTGGACGAATCGCGCTCAATGAGCATGAGCTTCGAGTCCTCGCCTCCGATTTCAATAATGGTGTGAACCTCTGGATATAAGGTAGTCGTTGCCGTACTGTGCGCTACAACCTCATTTACAAAGGCAATGTTCATTAATTCGGATACGAGTTTCCCGCCGGTCCCGGTAATGGCTATGCCGTCAATATCATCAATATGGGTTCTGTTAAATATATCTTTCAGTACCAGGAGAAACGTTTCTACCGTTTGACCATGTGAACGGACGTAGTGGTTTTCTAAAATTTCCTTGCGTTCGTTGATTAATACCGCCTTT
>JACPHJ010000198.1 GCA_016188675.1 Planctomycetota bacterium | reverse complement strand
GGAGGAACTATGGTTTGAAAGACGAAACCCCAACGACTTTTTACCCACCCAGGAGGGGACTTCTTCAATTCCTCTCTTGAGAGGGGTAGGGGTGTGTTTATCTATCACTTAATAAACGGATTGAAATTCCCAGACATTCACATAGGTACCTTGAAAGGTACAACAGGTTTAACAGGAGAAGTCATCTGCGGTAATTCAAAGTACCTTCGATAACAATATCGTCTGTAAACCTTTTTATCGAAACTTCACTTATTTCTGCAGCTTCGCTCATTTTATTGATGCCTGTCCCAAGCACGGGCGATTTTGCACCCTCGCCCCCTATAATAATTGGCGCAACAAACACCATCACCCTGTCGGCAAGCCGGTCTTCCATCACAGAGGTAATAACCCTGCTTCCACCTTCCACGAGGATATTCGTTAACTTCATCTCACCAAGTCGCTGAAAGAGTTCTTTCAAATCCACACGGCCATTCATATCTTTTGTTTGAACAATCTTACATCCCAGTTGTTCGAGTTTCTCCACACGATTCCGCGGCGCATTTGTGCTTACCGCAACGATTATTTCACCTTCGTTTATCGTACTTAAAAGACGTGAATTTACAGGAAGCGCCGCATTGCTGTCCACAACAATTCTCTTCGGATTTCGCCCCCCTTCGATCCGGCAGGTCAGCAGTGGATCGTCCCGCATTACGGTATTGATCCCCACCAAAATACCATCCATCTGTCCACGAATCTTATGCACATATTCCCGGGATTCATCGGATGTGATCCACCTGGATTCTCCTGTATGTGTGGCGATCTTACCATCAATGGACATCGCCCACTTCACCGTTACATACGGTAATCCTTTTTGCATTAATTTAAAAAAAGGTACATTGAGTCTTTTGGCCTGCATTTCCATTACACCCACCACAACCTCGACCCCTCCCTCTTTCAGTTTTTGTATCCCCTTCCCGAATGTGATGGGATTAGGATCAATAACTGCTGCGACTACTTTTGCAATACCCGCCTTAATGATAGCATCAACACAAGGCGCCGTTTTGCCATAATGCGCACATGGCTCCATAGACACATAGAGCGTGGCTCCTTTGCAGTTTGCACCGCCCTCATGTATTGCATGAATCTCGGCGTGCGCCCCCCCAAATACCTGGTGATAGCCTTTCCCAACGATTATACCGTCTTTTACAAGCACAGCGCCTACCATGGGATTAGGTTCTACCCTTCCCCTCCCTTTTACAGCCAGTTCCAGGGCAAACGCCATATATTTTTCGTCAGCGTCCGATGTAATCATAATATGTCTTCAACTTACAATCCGCCTCGTAATGCATCCAATCTCTGAAAATAATCGGGAAATGTCTTGGATACACATTCGGGATGTTTTATCGTAATCCCATTTGCACGCAATCCAATTAATGCAAAACTCATGGCCATACGATGGTCATCATAGGTTTCTATCTCGGCCGGTTTTGGTGTGGAAGGTTCGATCTCTAAACCATCCTCGTATTCCACTGCCGAAATACCCATCCGGCGCAACTCATTCACCACCGCAACAATACGGTCTGTCTCCTTTATGCGCATATTTTTTACATTTCTAACCCGCGTCTTACCGCGGGCAAACACCGCCACGGCAGCCAGCGTCTGGACGACATCCGGCATGTCGCCCATATCAACGTCAACTCCATGCAGCAAATTTCCTTGAACTTCAATCCAGTTGACATTTTTTGTAACCTTGCAACCCATACTTTTCAGGACGTCTACAAAATGGATATCTCCCTGCAGGGAATCCCTTCCAATGCCCATAACTTTAACCTTTCCACCAGTGATGGCTGCGGCAGCAAAAAAATAGGAGGCGGCTGATGCGTCACCCTCAACTTCATACCTTACAGCCTTATACCGCTGTCCGGCTTTTACGAAGAACGTTTTGTAGCCGCTGTTTTCAACGTTCACGCCGAATTGGCACATCAACGCTATTGTCATGTCCACATACCGTTTCGAAACCAAATCGCCTTTTACCTCAATGGTTACGTCCTTTTCTGCATAAGGGGCTGTCATGAGCATGGCGCTGAAATACTGGCTGCTCAAATCTCCCTTCACAACGGCTGATCCGCCACGCAAACCTTTTCCCCGAATAATGACTGGTGGACATCCGTTATCGTTTTTAGATTGAATATCCGCCCCAAGCTGGGTTAAACCATCAAGCAAATCCTGTATCGGCCTTTGCCGCATACGCTCAATACCGTCAATTTCATAAATTCCACTTCCCAGGGTTAGCGTTGCCGTCAGAAACCGCATAGCAGTCCCCGCGTTCCCAATAAACAAATTTGCCTGTTTTGCTGGAATACTCCCCCCTTTCCCGTCTACAACAAACCTGTTATTACTGCGATCTTCTTTGACAGGTATTCCCAATGTATTTAAACTGGACGCCATATACTTTGTGTCGTCGCTGAAAAGGGCATTCGTAATCGCAGACTCTCCGTCAGCCAATGCCGCCGTGATAAGCGCACGATTGGTGTAACTCTTCGAACCGGGTACATTCACTACCGCATCAATCTTTCCCGTTACAGGTTTTATCTCCATCACTTTATAATATCCCTAAAATATTGTCGTTTCCCTTTTTTTAGTATGCCTACTTTATCACTAACAGCATTTAGGCCCGCACGGCTTCTCCACATCTATATTCTGTCCATCCGACAGGGTAAACATCCCTTTATAAGGTGGATTCAAAAGTTTCCACGCCGTATCAGTGCAAACCTCCACAGGAATTCC
Organism: Planctomycetota bacterium; assembly: GCA_016188675.1. Classification (GTDB taxonomy): domain Bacteria; phylum Planctomycetota; class Brocadiia; order Brocadiales; family Brocadiaceae; genus Wunengus. The sequence continues at coordinate 2,440 of JACPHJ010000198.1, read as the reverse complement.
CACGAAATATGTATGCCCGTCATCATCCGAAACAAAGCTGAAAGGCCCCTTATAAGTAGCATATTGACCTATATACATACATTCCTTTGATTTCTTATATTTGTATGCCTTTACGGTTATGGAATGAAACTGATACCCTTCCACCACCTTGTAAAAATAACGATTAATTACCTCCAGTCCGTAGAACCCTATTGCCTTTATTGTATTAACAAACGCAACCTCTGTAATCGCACCTGATATGCACTCACTCCACAATTTATTGTCTTGCTTCATCGATGCGGGTACTTCCCTGTCGGAGAAGATATCGGATATAACGAATCTGCCGCCATTCCTCAATATCCTGAATATCTCTTGAAAAACCTTTTCCTTGTGGCCCGACAAATTAATGACACAATTAGATGTCACCACGTCTATACATTCATTTGCCAGGGGTATTTCTTCCAGAAACCCTTTTATGAACCGGACATTGTCAAAGCCAAGTTTCTTTGCAACAAACCCTCTCGAAGCATCGGCCTTTCCCAGCATTTCCTCAGTCATATCCACGCCGATAACGCATCCCTTTTCTCCCACAATTTTAGAAGCTATAAAACAGTCCACTCCCCCGCCGGAACCCAAATCCAGCACACTTTCTCCGGATTCAATCTGAGCCAATGTCACGGGACTGCCGCATCCATAAGAAATATTCAATATGTCCTGGGGGATATGCGATAAATCGGCAGAATCATAAGTGGTCGGACAACACAGTTCCTTTTTGGGTTGAATGGCTGCATCAGCATAAAACTTATTGACTGATTTCCTGACGGTGTCTTTTCTAATAGTCTTTATATCTTTAATATTTTCCGGGACGCCTGTTTCGTATGAATGTAAATCGTTATTTTTACAGGTTAATCCCGATATCCGGCAGGTATAACAAGCGGGTGATTCCATCGTATACGGGACGAAAGATTCTTTCAGCGTCCAGCCCATCCACGCCTTCGGGTCGTTAATAAGTATGGGACAAACGAAGACACCTTTACTTGTTACTATCCGGCTGGAGGCGCACTGCAAGTTGTTTATATCAAAGTCATCAAAACACTCCCCGGTAACTCGTTCGCTCTCGCTGTAAGGTCTGATTAATTCGGCGCAACGCCCCAGAAGGACTAAGGGTAGTTTTTTTAATTTTAATTGCGGGGCATTTAGAGAACGTGCCAATGCCATAAATTCCTCATCGGTTCCTTTTATAACTTCTCCGTGTTTAGCCCAGTCTGCAGTTGTTATAATGGGATTGAAACCGGCATGTAATAATGCATGTGTCCCCTTTACTGCCTTCTGAAAAGATCCGTGACCCCGTATCCGGTCGTTTTCTGCATCAACGGAACTCTCAAGACTTATCCTGAACCCTAATTTATGCCTGGAACTACGAGATATCTGATTAAGATTATGAGCAACCTCCTGTGTTATCAGCGTGCCGTTAGAAAGAATTGTAGCCGGGCCGAAGTTTAAGGTTTCCTTTATAATATCCGCTAGTTGAGGATGCAAAAAAGGCTCGCCACCGGTAAAATAATATTCTTTTACTTTCAGCGTTGAAGCCTCTTTCAAATACCACCGTACGGTGTCCGTTGTTAGCATCTCATGCGTTTTATTTTTGGGTCCGCAGGAAATAAAACAATGGGTGCACTGCAAATTGCACATAGTACCCGTTAACTGAAACCATAATGTTTCGAGCTGTTTTAAACCTACTCTTGGCACGTTAATGGCACACTCCTTCAAAAAATATTATAAATAGAATCCTATACGATTTCGAGAATAATACCAAACCCTTCGGAAATTTAAAACAAACATATTTTAGTGCACCTAAATCTATTACACAACAGATAAAATTTGTTGTTTTTTAAAACACAATGATTTATTATTTGTTGTTGTTCTGTTAAACAATCTGTCTAAAAGGTCTAAAATGAATTATAAACCATATGCAATCTCCTGGAATACCACATACCGGTGCAACCTCCGGTGCAGCCATTGCTACCTGGATACAAACGCTTTAACCAACCAATCTGCCAATGAACTCAGCACGCAGGAGGGATATAAGCTCATAGACCAAATGGCAGAGCTTAACCCAAATCTTTTACTGATACTTACTGGCGGAGAACCTTTGTTAAGAAAAGACATCTACGACCTATCCTCTTATGCCTCTCAGAAAGGAATGATGGTTGTACTGGGAACAAACGGGAATATGATCGACGATGACATTGCCAGGAAACTCAAAGAAAGCGGGGTAACGGGGATTGGCATCAGTCTTGACTCGGTCGTGCCTGAAAGACATGATAAGTTCAGGGGAATTCCAGGCGCCTGGGATGACACCCTTAATGGAATTGAGGCATGCCGCAGACAGGGCATCGAGTTTCAAATACAGACCACAGTCACTAAAGATAATTTCAATGAAATCCCCGATATCATTGAT
>JACPHJ010000199.1 GCA_016188675.1 Planctomycetota bacterium | reverse complement strand
GGTGGAACAATGGTAAAAGTCCCGTCGTGTCTTAAGAGCCATAACTATTTCCTCTAGTGCCGCATTCCCTGCCCGTTCTCCAATCCCATTGATGGTACACTCAACCTGCTGCGCGCCGGCCTTCACGGCGGCCAGAGAATTCGCCACAGCAAGCCCAAGGTCGTTATGGCAATGAACGCTAATGACTGCCTTTTTGATATTTTTCACGTTTTCTTTTAATCCCCGAATAATGGAGGCATAATGGTCGGGTACGGCATAGCCTACTGTATCGGGAATATTAACGGTCATTGCGCCTGCGTCAATAACGGCCTCTACAACCTGAACGAGAAAATCCAACTCCGTTCGTGAGGCGTCTTCCGGTGAAAACTCTACATCGTCCACATACTTTAAGGCATGTTTAACTCCCTTAACGGCTAAATTGAGAATCTCCTCCTTTGCCTTGAGGAGCTTGTATTTCCGGTGAATCTCGGAAGTGGCCAGAAATACGTGGATTCTGGGTTTTTCGGCCTTTTCAAGCGCCTTAGCTGCGCTGTCAATATCCTTCTCAACCGCACGGGCAAGACCTGCAACGGAAACCCCACGAATTTCCCGGGCAATCCTGCTGACCGATTCAAAATCTCCAGGCGATGATACAGGGAATCCTGCTTCGATAACATCCACATTTAATAATGCCAATTGCCTGGCAATATTTACTTTTTCATTAATATCCAGACTCGCGCCCGGTGATTGCTCCCCATCGCGAAGGGTGGTATCAAAAATAATTATGTTATTTGTCATGAGAATTATTCCTGCTCTATATCTTAAATTATAGTTTGAAAAACAAATTTTACTATACGCCCTAACCACATTCAATAACTATTTGACAATAGGATACTACTTTGATAGATTGAATTCTTAATAATTGATGACGCAGATTTTCTCAGATAATATTCTATTTTTAGTTTTGTTTTAAAATCTCAATAACCCACGTTAAACCATATCCATTTTTGAAACTCCTAAACGTGAATATAAAAAAACAGTTTTGGATACTTATACTACTGATTATTTTCCCGACTGCATGCCGGTCTCCTTATTATGCAAAGGTTGAAAAGAAACCCAAAAGGGGGTATCTGGATTCAATCACCGATAAGATTACAGGTGCCACCACACCGGCGCAGCATAAGACACAGGGCATTTCTTACTTCAAAAAAGGGATGACAGAAGAGGCTTTGGAGGAATTGAAACTAGCATCTGAAGGAATAAAAGAGGACGGAGAGTTGAATCACTATTTAGGAAAGGCTTATTATGAGAATGACAAGGATGATGAAGCCGTTACTGAGTTGCTTGCTGCCATATCTTATTACAAGACAAACCAAATCACGGAAAAAGCTGATGTTTACAATGACCTCGGCTTGACCTACAAAAAGAAAAATGCTTTTACGGAATCCCTCTCCGCTTTTAAGGAAAGCCTTGACCTCAATCCCTCAGTGGCTTATACACACTATAATCTGGGACTTCTCTATTATGAAAAAGATATGCAGGATGAGTGCATTACTTCATTAAAAAAGGCGAACAAACTTGATCCAGATTCAGCTGACACCCATTTTATCCTGGGAATGGCTTATTATAAAAAAAAGGCATTTGACAAGGCCGTCAACGAGTTCAAACGAGCAATTGAGTTAGATCCTAAGGATGCGGAGGCGCACAATTATCTTGGCGCATTGTATTACGAGCAAGGGTTTTTGGGAAAGTCTATCACCGAACATAAAGCAGCCATTCAGCTAGATAAAAATTATCCTGAGGCCTTTAATAATCTCGGAATTGCGCTCTATGCAAAGGGCGATCTCAGGGAAGCTGCAGATGCCTTTAAGAAAGCACTGGAACTGGAGACTGATTTTGCAGAGGCGCACTACAATCTTGGACTACTCTATAGCGAAGAAGGCAACCCTGAAGATGCCGTAATTTCACTGGGGCAGGCGCTAAAGCTTAACCCGAAAATTGCGGAGGCACACTTTACCCTGGGTGAGGTTTATACGGAAAAGGATATGCTGGAGGAAGCGTTATCTGAATACAAAAAGGCCATCGATGTCAAACCCACATATTCGGATGCATATTATAATTACGGTGAACTCCTTGCTGCCCGCGGTAAGCTTGATAGTTCCATTTCCGCATGGAAGAAGACTATCGAGCTAAATCCGAAAAATACCGATGCATACTTTAATCTGGGAGTGGCATTTTATAATCAGGGCAAGCTTGACAAGGCCATTTCTATGTGGACTGAAGTTGTTAAAATCAACCCGAATGACTATGATGCCCTTACCAGCCTCGCTGATGCTTATCG
>JACPHJ010000191.1 GCA_016188675.1 Planctomycetota bacterium | reverse complement strand
GCGTGGTGAGTGTGAATGCGTCGCCTGTTTTGGCAGCACGGCCTGTGCGTCCGATACGGTGCGTGTACGCCTCGACAGTGTCTGGCATATCGAAGTTAATGACATGTGAAATGTGAGAAACATCAATGCCTCTGGCGGCAATATCGGTCGCTACCAGTATCTTGAATGAACCTTTACGAAAACCGTCGAGCGCAGCCTGGCGTTGATTCTGGGACATATTTCCTTGCAGAGACGTTGCTATGTATCCCGCCTTTTTTAACCGCTGTGCCACACTCATAGCTCTTTGTTTTGTGCGCGTAAATATGAGTACCGATTCGGTGTCCGTATGTTTCAAAAGTTTCATCAAAAGCGTGTTTTTGTGGTGATGTTCTACCGGGTATAATGCATGCGATACCGTAGTCAGTGGCATGGTATGGTTTATTTGCACTGTGATAGGGTTGCGCAGGATGTCGTGCGCAAGGCGCTTTATATCATCAGGCATAGTAGCCGAGAAAAGCAAAGTTTGCCGATGCGCCGGCAGGTGTTTTAAAATCTTGCGAATATCCGGCAAAAAGCCCATATCAAACATCCTGTCTGCCTCATCAAGCACGAGCACTTCAATATGTGACAGATTGATTGTACCCTGGCGGATGTGGTCTAACAACCGTCCGGGACAAGCAACGACTATTTCAGTTTTGCCGCGTAATTTCTGGATTTGCGGTGTCATGTTCACGCCGCCATAGACGGTAACGCTGCGCAGTTTTGTCTGTTTGCCCAGTCCCTGTGCAGTGTCGTGTATTTGCTCGGCAAGTTCACGCGTGGGCGCTATTATCAGGGCGCGTACGCAGCCTCGCTGTCCTTCCAGCAGACGCTGTAAAATCGGAAGCATAAAAGCGGCGGTTTTGCCTGTTCCTGTCTGGGCAAGGCCAATGATGTCCTGTCCCTGAAGGATTGGCGGAATTGACTGAAGCTGGATAGGTGTGGGTGTAACGTAGCCAAGCTCCTGCACACCAGACATGATGCTTGGGTGTAAATTAAACGATTTAAAATTCACTGAATCTCCTTATGTTAAAATGTAAGTCAGGTTTTAAATAAACCTTGGACTCTCTAATAAATATTATCAAAATTTACAGTAATGGTATTAATAAGGTGTTGTTTCTTGAGCCATCCGGACACGAAGACCCCGTGTGTTTGACATTTGCCAGGGATTCCCGCTCCCCATTTTTGTGAGGACATGTTTCTCTGGAATGGAAAACTGAAGATTATTATATTTGTTAATTAATGAGAATTGTCTTAAAAGTTTGTAAATAGACTGGAATGGTGGCACGAACCATGAAGAATTGGCAAGCAACGCCTTTCTGGTTTTATAGTATAGATGTACATGCAAAACAGCCACTCACAATCTCAGCTAGAGACTCTTACGCAGCACTGCATACATCATACACCATAAAATTAAAACGCCGGAAGAATGTCGGGCGTGTGAGGATAAGATGTTAACCTTTTGTCCGTAACGAGCTTTGTTGTGACCTCTGTTACGCGCAGCACCGCTTAAATAATAAGCATATTATACACGTTAATTCTGTAATTGATATACTAAATATTAATTTCTTTATTGCACTCAAACTTGCGGTCAAAGAAAGGTAGCTTAAGCGATGATTCGCACCTCGTCTCCCAGTCCGATCTCGCCACCCTCGATTACCCTGAACAGCGTGCCGCGGCGACCTGCCATCTGATCCCGCAGTCCCTGACGTTTTGCCTCAATGAATTTACACGGCGTGCAGTCCATCGTCACTTCTAAAAGTGCACGGCCTGCCTGCAAACGCGTTCCGGCGGGTAAACCGGCCAATTTAATTCCTTCCACAGTGATGTTCTCGCGTACATCTCCAATGGGTAGTTCAAACTCCGCTAACGTTTCATGCTCGATAATGAGCACCTGGCGTTTCGAACGGCCAAACTGCGAGTCGTTGCGCAGCCCTTGCTCTGCAACGGCTTCGACCATGCCCACCGGCTGCATCGGCACACCGCGTGCGGGTTTGATTTGAAGGTGAATGACCCTTGAGTTGTTGTTCATGTTGATATTTGATAGATATTAAGTACTTTAAATTTCAGAAATAGTCTATATTCAATGTTGTTGAGATTTACAGAATTTGCAATTTATAACATGAATGGATGGTAAAAGCAACATATTTAGATTAAGCACCTTCTTCTAGCTTCTTTCCAAATTCACTGATTTTTTTACTTATCCTCCTAGCCTCATCCTTGCCTAAAATGAGTTCGGCAAAGTCGGTTGCGATCTCTGCCGCCTGGCCCGAAGAAACACCGCTAACCTTTGAAATTTTCCACATATCATCTTCTACCACTAATGTGCACTCCCCTGATCGTGCCTTCTTAGGTAATCCACCACGATCTAAAAGGGATTTTATATCCTCAGTATCCTGTGTAACCCTCAGGGTTTCTTCCATATCCGGAACCGTAGAGAGGATTTTTACTTTAGCGGCGCTATCTTTCTTACATACTTGATAAGTTCCAGCCAATCGATAATAGTAGTATCAGTTTCAGAGATATAGGAATAGGCCTCATCATAGTTGTTGTTCCTTACAGCCTTCAGGTATTTCTCCACTACTACCTTCGGAGAGTCCTGGGCATGGCTGATGCCGGTAAAGGCGATCATGGTAATAAAAAGAATTGAAATTATTGTTCTCATGGTTTTTACCTCAAAATTGTTTTAAAGAATTTCAATGTTGCCACTAAGTCTCAAAGAGACTAAGGTATTCTTTATGATTTAGAGTCTTGGTGACGTAAAAACAGTTTTCGCCTCAATTATACCATGAAAATATACTGAAACAAATGACACCAAAAGAATAATTTACCATGTTCTACATGCAGGATGTCTGGTTTTGATTACCGCAGTCCCTTATCGTTAAAAAACTTCTTGTACTTCATGTCTTCTTTCAGTATATGATTTATCCACCACAATCTTAAATAGGTAAATATTTCCGCCGAAACTGTCACTTTATGGAGCATGGTTTCCATGCAGAAACCCGCTGTTTTTTTCTTGAATTCCTGGTGATGTTTCCTTTGTGATGGATACTCCGGATAACCGTAATCGAGCAAGTATTGCTCTTCTTTTTGAAAATGTTCGATGGCGTATTGGGTCATTTTTGTCAAGGTATCCGAGATAATTTCGGAATCAACTTTTGTATCACCCATCTCAATCAATGTATTTACCATTATGACGATTTGTTTGTGTTGTGCATCCAGGTCTCGAACGCCGACACTAAAGGTTTCATCCCACATTATCTTTTCCATATCGTTTCCGTTCTTGTAATAGTTCACCACAGTCATCACGAAGAGCGCAGAGAATAACGACGAGAGTATGAGAAATTGGGAAGTCAAGATGTTGTGTATCTCAACTTCACAACTTCACAATTTCTTGTTTTGCTGCGATCTCAGCGTTCGTTGTGGTGAGCCGGATTGTTACCGATTTTTAAGGCTAATTTCTTTCATGGCAATTTCTATCGACTTTCTCTTAAGCAACATAGACATAGAATGTCTATAGATTGCATAACCAACGAGATACAGATGCAATCTGATTATCGTCTGTTAGATTTGCCGCATTTGTAAGTTTACCGGTTTTTAACATATTCCAGATTTCAGTGGCCATTTTCGATTCTATAGCAGCCCCTATAAAGAAAAGATGAGGTTTATGCCCGGATTTTGCAAATGCATTTCGAATCCTGCTGAGTGCCGTTCGGGCTGTTTTCCAGTGTTCATCAGCACCCGCAGGGTCTATTCCGCCTTTAAGTTCTCCAAGAGCAATATACGAATCGGGGGAATTGAGTATATTCCTGGCAATTTTCTTATTGGAAAAGTCTTTTGATTCCCGACTGAACAAACACAAGTCTACATTATTGCCAACGATTGGCACGATCAAATTAAAAAGAGCCGTACGGCACTGGGTGTCTTTTTTCCAACTGATTCCCTTTATGAAGATCTCAATTTCTGCATCGTTTTCTGACAGCTGTACCCATACATTTGTTTCGGAGTGAAGCCATTCATAAGATTTACCAGCAACCTTGAGTGCAGAAATAATAGAGCGGGTTAATTTCCGTTGGGCTAAGGCACCACCAATATTCCTCATTGAACCACCTAAGGTATCTCCGGGTATCAACAAAAATCTGAAAACCAATTCTTCCACAAATTTTTTCCCTGCTGGCTCAAGAAAATTATCGATAAGCCCTTTTATCGCTTCTTCCTTATTGTTTGGCAGTAAATGATTGTTTGCCTTGTCTGATACACCGGCAGCAGTTAATAAGGCTGATTGTATATCTGGAATGTTAAGCAAATCACTTGGTATTTTAGCAGTTAAAGCGGCGACTTTCAATGCCCGTGCTTCTTCAACATACGGCGTAGCCTGCCTGTTTTTTTCTAATGCCAGTGCAACAAAGCCAGCACGAACTGCTTCGTATGTAGTCTCCAGGTCTTTGCTAGATTTTAAGTGTGAAAGATTCGATTTTTTCAACCAGCTTTTCTCCATACATATACACACTTTCTAAGCAGTTTGCGTCCATACTCGCCCATCTGCTGACTACTATTACCTTTTCCATTGGGCAATATGAGAATGTTTTCCACACGAAACCCCAACTTCTCAGCAATATTGGAAAGTATCATGTCCACTGAAATACTAGCTCCCGCATATCGAACGTTATCGTTCACCATAAATAAAAGAGCATTGGGTTTCATTACTCTTGAACATTCTGCAATTACACAAGCCATCTCGTAAAAATAGCCCCGAACCATCCTGGGAATACCATTGTTATTTAGCATACCTTGCGCTTTTTGATCATCTAAATATTTTAAAATGGCCTGTAACAGTTCTTGGTGATCAGCGGCAGTAATGGCCTTTCTCCATTGTGGATTCATCTTTAGTAAATCTTTGGCGCGATTTTCAACTGTGCAACTAAGCATTTGTTGACGGAGGTGTACTAATTCTTTTTCGCTTATTCCGTTTAAGGCAAGTTCTAAAGCGTAAGTGCGTGTGTAATCATATCGATTACAATACGGCGGTGAAGTAATAATGGCATCGTACGTACCCGTGGGAATCGTTGGCAATACATCAAGGCACGAGGCGCTATAGAGATTAATCGTACCGTGCGAATGCCTTGAGGTAAAAAGTGTTTTTTGTTTTCCCTTGGTTTGTAAATCAAAAATGATCCCATCTATTTTATCGCAAATAGCCTTCTCAAAACTGAGAATTGTTCCTTTATTAGATATACTGCGTAATTATACAGTTTGAAAACATCCTTAAGGTTGTTGCCTATTCTAAATAGCAGGAGATGCCAGCCTGAAGTTGACAAGGGCGGCGATATTTCTAAACCTTCGATTGTAATCAATCATTTTGTGACGAT
>JACPHJ010000200.1 GCA_016188675.1 Planctomycetota bacterium | reverse complement strand
TTAAATTTCCTGCTAATTCAATTTTAAGTGTTTCTTTATGATATTTTTTTGTACGTTTTGACCAATAAAATGTTCCTGCTAATGTAGACAAAGCTCCAATAATTGCAGAACCAAAAGGAACAAAAATATCCTTACATATGTTTAATTTATTGCGTTCGTAACAAAGAATGGTTTTATTTTGCACCTTTCGTTTAGAGATATTTTCTACTTTTTTATCTTTTTCGATAGAGACGCTGTCGCTGCTTATTAAAGAGGTGGTATTTTCATGAGCGGATAATTTTAAAGCAATACTTATTAAGATAATGAATGCTAATATGATATTTTTAGAAATGTCAAAAGTTTTCATTTTACTCCCATTTCCTAAAACCTTACCTCAACTACATTGCGAATTTGTACTTTCTCCATTTTCAAATAAAATTTACAAAAAACAAATGAATAATTTAATGTTCAGGAATTTCAACCTGGTAAGGGTAATTCGTGAATTACCCCTACATGCTATAATATTTTTTCTCATTTTATCACGAAGGATTTATGGTAGCCATCCCTTTGTACATGTATCCAAATATTTTAGGGGTCTTTTCCAGATAAAATTGGTCTAACTTTAAAATCTTTAAATTACAAGATTCCACAAGTTCTTTGATATTTCGGTTTAAGTTGCAGCCACAAGAAAGCGCCTTATTGATTGGATTCAACCGATGCTGCCATTTCTGGACTCGAAAATCAGGGCTAAGACCATGTTCAGCAAAAAAGAATCGTCCATTGGGTTTTAGAACTCTAACAATTTCTGAAAAGGCTCGATGAATATCAGTAATACTGCACAGCGTAAACGTACTGACAACGGTATCAAATGTTTGGCTAGGAAAAGGTAACAATTCTGCACTTACTGTATGGTAGTCTACCTTGATAGGAGAGGATTTCAACCTTTTTTCAGCTTTAGAGTGCACGTTGATGTTTATATCAACGCCTGTAATTTTACGGACATGTGCAGGATAATAAAGCAAGTTCATTCCTGTACCAAAGCCAATTTCTAATATTTCTCCCTTCACCTCTGACAGGGTATCCTTGCGGCAATCAACAAGGATAGAACTGGACATGACATATTCCAGCATATGCGGGAAGATATATTTTGCATAGAGTCCCATATTTCCCTTCTAGAAATACGTGTATTGAAGATTTATCTCATGCCTTTCCCGGCAGATCAGAGCCTCTGACGAGGTACTTAAGAAATGTCCTTGCGGACTTAAAAGTTCTTCGTATTTCCCTGGGAGAAAGGAACATTTGCAGTGCTTTATAAAAGAGATAAGAGGGTCTTAGGTAAAACGACCGTCTTGCATGGTCGCAAAACCTGACGAGTTCTTCAGATGACAGGGTATCTGTGCTGATGACTGTATTATGAAGCCCTTCCTGGGTAATCCACTGTTTGTAATCAGATGTGCTGATGAGTCCCCGTTCCTTGTACCATGCATACGCCTCTGTCCCTGGATAAACCATAACGGGATAGAACTGGACGGTATCAGGATGGAGCCTTTTGGCTAAATCAAGGGTTTCCTGGAGGGTTTCTTTCGTTTCGCCCGGCAGTCCGGCCATAAAGCAGCCGTGGATCAAAATACCCGCCTTTCTGGCGTTTATCATAAAAGATTCCATTTCTTCGAGTTTGGACTTCTTTTTCATGTTATCCAGAATCTTCTGGCTCCCGCTCTCAAATCCCACACAGAACGAGCGGCAGCCGGCTTCCTTCATAGCCCGCATCGTCTCATAATCCAGACCCACACGGGCATTGGCAGTCCACGAAATTTTTACACTTTTTTGGAGTATGCGTTCAGCCAGTTCTTTGCACCGGTTTTTATTGACGGTCATGGTGTCGTCTTCAAAAAAAACGGCCTTCGTCTGCGGGAAATTTTCTACAATGTATTCCATCTCTGTAACCACATTTTCCACGCTTCTTACCCGAAATCCGCGCCCCATCAGGGTCTGCGGGTATACGCAGAAGGTACACGGGAACGGGCATCCCCTGCTTGTGGTGATAGTTACCATCGGATAGAGGGCGTTGGGATTGAAGTAATTTTCTATTTTAAGAAATTTTTTGTAGACCTTGCTTACAAACGGCAACTCATCCAGATTTTCTATGTAAGATCTTCCGGGGTTGTGAATGATGTTGTTTCCTTCGCGAAAACTCAGTCCTGATACGCTTCTCAAATTTCCTTGAGTTTCAAGGGTTTTAGCGAGGTCTAACAAGGTGTAATCATACTCATAGCGTGCAATAGCATCAACCCGTTTATCTATATTCAGGGTTTCGTCAGGAAGCGCTGATACATGAGTGCCTACGAGGGTTATAAAAGAAGATGGACATATTTCTTTCAATTTGCCGGCAACGGCAACATCATTATAGATACTTGGCGTGCTGGTATCCAGGACAATGAGGGACGGCTGAAATTTTTTGGTTCTCTCGATAACATCGTCAATGGAATAGTTATCTGCCGGGGCGTCTATCAGGTCGACATCAAATCCATTTTCACTTAAAACACCTGCAGCATAAGCCAGCCACATGGGAAAGTACAGAGTCCCGCTCTTGGTTACGGCAGGGCTGCGCTGCGGGCGGGAAAATTTTGCAAGAAATGGTGGATTAAGTAATAAGATTCTCATAATATTTGTTTTATACCG
>JACPHJ010000023.1 GCA_016188675.1 Planctomycetota bacterium | reverse complement strand
TACTGTTTAAAGAATTCTTTTTGTTATAGTGGAATAGAGGGGATTGGAAAAAACCATAAATATTTTCACTGGATGTGGCGATGGTGAGGTGATGATTCATTGGTGTTCACACCCTCAAACATTGTGCCGAACAGTATTGGGTTAGGGGTGGGTTTCCTTATCTTGATGTATAGGAATTTCAATGTTGCGGTTGAAGAGAGACGAGCCTCGTCTCTCTATATTGAAAAAGCCAACAATTCATAGTTAAAGCAACTTACCAATAGGCCCCAGGTCTATATTCAGGTCTTCTGACTTTAAACCAAACTGGGATTTGAGTTCCTCCATTTTTTCCGTGAGTTTCATGAAAGTAGTCCCCAGGTTGTTTACCTCCTCCCTGGTCAGTGTCCCGCTATCGATGCGCCTGATGGCCTGGCGTTCCAGGAGTTCACGTAACAGTTCGATGACAGTCAGCACTAATTTTGCAAGCCCCTTGCTTACATCTGCCTGATTTATGTTGATGTGATTTGGCAAAACGGATTTCTTTTTTTCAGACATAATACGGCTAAATATATCAGGTGCATCGGTCTCGATGTTTGGCATGAATCCTCCGATTATGTTAAATACTTCTTTCCTACGTTAGTATTTTAAATGTTCAATGTTCAGGAATTTCAACGTTGTATGGGCAATTCAAGAATTGCCCCTACAGAAAATAATTATTTTACTTTTTTGGATTCCAGTATTTCTATACGCTTTTTGAGCGCCTCTAATTCATCCGTATTTTGTGCCGTATTGAATTTGGTATTGAAATCCTTGTTTGTTGTCCACCAATCCATACCCAACTCCTTCGCCTTCTCTACAGAAGCAATCACGAGACGTATCTGTATGGTCAGGAGTTCAATGTCAACCAGTTTAATCTTAATATCCCCTGCAATAACAAGTCCCTTGTCGAGGATTCGTTCCAGTACATCGGCAAGTGTTGCTGAGTTAGTCGACTGTGTTATGGCAGTGCGTTGTCTTTCCATTTATATCCACCTTTCTGGTTAAATTAGTTTGGGTTTCAAAAGACGAAACCCAAACTAATTTAAAAATCTGTCATATGGTTTATGCCTGTCCGCCTTGCAGTTTCTACCGATGTCAGTAACGCCTTCAGCCCAATGTAAATGAGGTCAATGTTTGCTACTGATATAGTGATATCGCCGTGAACTACCACGCCTGTATTGAGCACACGGTCGAGCGTTTCACAAAGGGAAATGTGTTGTTCCTTCAATAAAGGAGAAGGTTCATAATCGCCTGCCCTTTTTCCAACCAATACTTCTCCACCTTCCGAGGCGTAAACGGGTGAAGGATGAAATACAGCTTTTTCCGCCGGTTCCTGTTCGAATTCACCCTCTCCCATACCCTCCCTCAAAGAGATGGAAGGCTGGGGAGGGTGAGATTCTGGAGGAGGAATAAGGAAAAAGCGTTCCCGCAAAAACAAGTATACTTTATAAAGGATACGTAATAATTTATCCAAAATATCCATACAATTCTCTGCCTAAATGTTGTAAGTTATTTATTCCGGACACCTCTTTCCCCTGCTTATGAATGGTGTAGAGGGACTCAGCGGGAAACAGGCGGTTAAATTTATCGAATATCTTTTTTTCGTATGCAATTCTATTTAAACACAGGGTACATTCAGTAGCGGTCGGGTTGGGATGCACCATATTCAGAATCATTTGACGCATCGGAATTTTAAGATTGCTTACGGCCCGTACAAGATCACATGTCTCATTGTAGGCCATTTCTGTAGGAATGGCGATGGGAATAAACAGAGATTTTTCACCGTCACGGAGTAGCGTCAAAAGTTTTTTGATTTTTTTTGACAGATCGACCAGGAAAGCCGAAAGCCTGGGCATACGGAAGACATTTTTATACTTTAAAAAAAGATTAAAAAAGAATTTCAACCAGTCTAAAGCCAATTCCGGCATTTCAAGGAACCGTATCAGATGTCCTGTCGGCGCCGTATCCAGAACGAAAAGGTCGAATTTTTCTTCATCCATGTAATCAATAATTGTGGCAATGGCCATTACCTCGTCTATGCCAGGCGGGGTCATATCAATAAACGATTCTATGATTTCCTTCTCGAATACTACTTTTAACGCTGTTTCCTCCTTTACAAAGGCAGTCATGAGGTCTTTGATTTCTTCCGAGTAAAGGCTCTTTAATTTCTCGTATTCTTTTTCTGCATCCATTTCACGTACATAAAGATTGTCATTAAGAGACAGACTGCCGCTTCCGGCAACAATTTCAAGACAATCAGAAAGGGAATGGGCAGGGTCGGTTGAAAAGAGCAAAATATGATTTTCGGGGTACAGATCTGATAGTAACAATGCCGTTGCAGCGGCAATAGTTGTTTTACCCACACCTCCTTTACCGCCAAACATCAAGAATTCTATTGTAGATTTGGGTATGGGAAAGCGATTCGTAGATTCTTTTATTTCCGGGCCCGATGGTTCCTCTTCAGCAGAGAAAGGGAGAAGGGGGGAAAGGGAGACGGGAGAAGGTTTTGAATCTCCGTTTTCCCCGTTTGTCGATTCTCCCATGCAAAGAGAACGCGGGGGTGTAATGCGGTTTGCTGCGGCATGATTCCGGTAGCTGGCATTCATCATAGCCTTTGCAAACATCAATAACGATTCTCTTCCGTGAATTTCTTCTTTGTACAGAGGCATCATCAGAAAATTATATCCATCGAGACGCCGTCTTATTTCGTCTGCATACTTCTTTTGCAGCAAAAATTGCTCGTTACAAAAAGCACAATCGCCAAATGGGTTAATGCGATTAATGATAATGTTTTTTACTGGAATCCTGTACTCTTTCAAAGTGGATAAGAAACGCGTTGTTTCTTTGACGCTCAGGGCTTCCGGCAGCATTACCGGCACAAATTCACAAGACTTACCCCGCAATGAGCGTTCAACTCTTTTTGCGCCATTTGAAAATGCCTCTATAAACGCATCGGTATCGTCGGGCTGATAATATCTCATATACAACTTCGACATATAACGATGCTTTTCCATCATTAAGTCCATCAATTGCGTCCACTTCTTTATGAGACGAGGCATTTGAAGGAATTTGATGGTATGCCCCGTGGGTGCGGTATCGAGTACGATAACATCGTAGGTATCGTTTTCCAGCAGATCAACCAGTTCAACCATTCCCATGAGTTCATCTATTCCCGGCAGGGAAGTGGAGAGAAGCGCCGATATATCCGTGTTATCGAGGAAGGTGCCTCTTCCCATGATTTTCTTAATGGTATTGCTATGCTTTTCCATGAATTTTTGGAAAGAGACACTTGCATCTATTTCCCATACCGTGAGATTCTTAAAGGTATCCGCAACCATTAAGCTGTCCATGAGGGAATGAGCAGGATCAATAGATGCCAGCAGAACGCGTTTCTGTGGGTTTTTGTCTGCGAGATAGAGCGCCGTTGCTGCTGCTGAGGTTGTTTTTCCCACACCGCCTTTGCCTCCAAAGCAAATCAGGGACAGCTTTGGATTTGTAAGGAATGAAGGCTCTTGTGCCGTTATCTTGTCCTTCACGATGTGTTTAGCCTCATTTTCCAGCAATATCATTGTGCTCATAGTCTCCAGTTGCCGCGATAACGCCATTCATAATATTGGTAAAATGTTTCATCATATACGCAATCAGGAAGGCAGCCACAAAGCATATCACTACAACGGTTATTAACTGTTTACTCACGCACTGTTTTTACCTCTTTTTTTCTTCACTTTGGCTGTTACTTTCTTTACCGTATCCTCGTCTTCAGCCTCTTCATGTTCTTCACTTTCTTCTACTGCTTCAAAGTATTTCTTCTTGTATTCCTCGATCTGTTCCAGCCGGTTCAGGAGTTCTGATTCCTTTTGGTCAAATTCCTCTTCAGTGATTTTGCCGGTTTCAAGCATCATGTAAAGTTCTGAAAGCTCTGCCGTGATATTCTCTTCATCAAGAAACTCTTCTTCTGCAGCCTTATGAATCTGTTTGAAAATATAAAAAAGACCCTTTACGGGTGAAAGTAATATATCGTCGATTAATAACATAAATTCCTTTTGTAAGACTTTATTAACAAAGAATAATTTACGATTTTAGATGTACGATTTTAGATTTACGATTTAAATCCCAAATCGTAAATCTGAAATCTCAAATTGTACATTTCGCTTTTCGTTGAATCATAGCTATACTATTCATGCCGTCTTCAGTTTTATATCAACGAAATTGTGGGGCGCCCATGGCCCATTAAAATCAAAGGCAAAATTGTCATCAAATTCCTTTGCCGCCTCAAAGACCCCTTTTTCAAACTGTTTCATTTTTGCCTTTTCCACAAGGCATGCCAGTTTCATTATTGTTATTTCATCTTTGGGTTTATTTGCCTTTATCTCACAACAGTAGTTTTTCAGGATGCCCTGTACCGTTGCAAGGTGTTTTTCACGATCTTCATTCAGGACAGTTTCAAACATTCTTCCCAATTCAAGCTTTTCTTCCTGCGTTGCCCCTGTGGGTTTTAAAAATACGTTGTCTCTGAATAACTCAAGGGTTCGATGTTTCCTGACCATATACTCAAAGATATTTTCGACGTCCCAGACAATCTTTAAGCCCATTTCGACCTTGCCTTCCAATTTTTTCAACTGGTTTATAAAACTATCATGATTTAACTTTAATATCTTTTTAATGCCTGTTTCATTGTCTGCCACAACACCGAAAGATACTGGTAGAATGGTTGATGTCTTCATGACTTCTTTTATTACATTATTGTGTGCGCTAAGATTCTTTCGTTCCGGGCGAAGTTTACCATTTAGTTCATCGCTTACAACGGCGGCAACACCGTTATCGGATATTACAAATACTTGCTTTCCGTCAATACCGTTTATGGTTAATCCGAATGGTGCTTCACTTCTTGTGAAGCCGTAAATATATTTTCCATTAACAGACATAGGCTGTCTCCCTATAGTTCTTAACATAAATATTTAACATTTTACTAAAATTTACGATTTCTGAATTGCGATTTACGATTTATTAAATCCCAAATCGTAAATCTAAAATCGTAAATTCAATTTTCATTCACTTTGTGGTTAAATCACTTTTGGTTTTGGCTATGCTGCGCTATGCAATCCTGGTTTCTTCCGATACAGGGCGAGGTGTCTTGACGTATTTCAGAGATTTCAGCTTGCCTTCCTGCAATTTAATATCCAGTACGCCTCCACAGACCCAGCATTTAACATCTCCCTCGTAATCATTATAGGCATCATCATTTAAATCGAAATTATGACCGCATAGAATACAATTTATTTTCATCGCTCAACCTCCTTTCCATTTTAATACTTGAGCACCAGTCCTTTGTTCTTGTTTGTGTTCCCCCCTATGTCTGCGGTTGTTTTGATTTTTCCATTTCAAGGCAAGAAATTCTCATAAATGCCTTGTGTGGCAGAAAAGTCCGCTCTACGGTACCCGCGTGGGTCTTTATATCATTCATACCTTTTCGTTTCATAGGCATTTTCATCTTCTTTGCTCCTTCACTCTCCAGTGGCTGAGCCACAATATGTTTCAGGAATAAATGACAGTTTTTCCATATTATTTACATGCCTCGTATCACATACTTTTTGTATTATGTCAGATATCTTTTCCTGCATGATCGTCTTTCCATCTCGGGTAATCTTGATCGTATTGGTATTGAGCACGTCCTGACAGATACGACGGAAGATCGGGTCGCTCCATGCAGCACATCCACCGCGATGGGCAAGTATACGGGCAATCATGATGCCTGCCCGAATGCTGGGGCGGTGATTGTTGACACCCATATTCCTTAGTTTCCTGATGATATCAATAATTGTTTCTGCGTCTTTCCGTGAAATACCTGACCTGGCCTCCACAATCTTAATCTCTGTTTCCCGATCAAAATGATGAATTTGTATTGTTACAAAACGGTCGATAAGTGCGTCCTGTGCCTTGTGGGTGCCTGCGTATTCCTCAGGATTCGAGGTGAAGATGGCCCTGAAATCGGGATGTACTTCAAGATGTCCGCTGCCGTACCTGCTTCGCTTCGGTGCGCTCAAAATCCCTTCCTGAAGAACACTAAGCAGGACGTTGTTTGCTTCGGGCCTTGAGCGATTAAATTCATCATAGATGAGTACGTGACCGTTTCTGCAAGCGCTGGTAAGGCGGTTGTCTGCCCAGATGGTTTGCATCTCCTCTTCAGATTTTACCACTGAATGGATGAAATTATCGTAGCGCTTTTTTTTTCGGTAACCATCATGCTTGCCAATAAGGTCTGACGTCTTGAACTCATCATCGCCATGAATCAGCGTTACGGGTCTTTCAAGCCTTGAGGCAACGTGGAATGCCAAAGTCGTTTTGCCGGTTCCGGCAGGACCCGAAAAGTGAACCGGATAGCCTGCTTGAAGATAGGCAAGCGCTGATTCAACAATTTCCTCTATATGTGGAGTATTCGCAAATCCATTGCTTGGTTCAAGAGATACTCCCGATTCATGAGACTGCTGGTGGGTTTCGATTACGGCTGTGTTCATGCACGCATCTCCTTATTATTGTTGTCATTCAAAAATTGTTATTTTGCAGGAATAATTCCGCTACCACGGCATTGCAAACAATACATTGCAGAAGCTGATTGGTCATCGCCGGAACCGCAACATGTTGGGCAGATTAGGGTATCCTTTGCAGTAATCGGTAAAACACCTTTACCCATACACGCAGTGCATGTCAGTGTCTTGACAGCTCCGGTGCCACTGCAGTGGGCACACCGTCTGTAAGGCGATAGTGTCTTGACCATCCCTTTACCCTTGCAAACGCAACATTCAGAGAGGTGAGACATAATGCCAAAGGGGTCATTCCCGCTGCCCCTGCAAAATGCGCAGGTGACGCTTACCACTTTCCTTTCCTGTGAGATACCGGGCATTCGATTTTTTCCTGAAACGATTTTCCTGATAATCGATAATATCGTAGCCATGTATGAATATTCAGCCCCATTATAATTCATGAGAAGGCGGGGAAAAGAAATGGCATTATTATGTTATAAGCCACACAGCGCGTATGCAACCTGTGCCAATTATTTCAAGGCTGCTCCTGAAATTACCTTTTACGAAAGGCTTTTCGCCCAAAGAAGGCTTCGTGGGCGCCATTCATGTCATTTCTGAAATTAGCAATGAACTGCCTTGTCCCATCGGTCTCTTGTTTAACCGCATTTTGAATCCCTTTGATAAAATTGTTACGAGCCTCATTCATTGTCCGTATTTCATCCGCAAGTCTTGACATTTCATCGGTAAAGTTACCCATAAAATACTCCTTTCTCTAGTTAAAGATGGCCGTCATTCTTAAGATGACGGCCATCTTATTCCCATTCATACTGCTAAGCCGGTGAAGCGGCGGTTGCCGTCAAACCAATCGCCTCTGCGTACTTCAGATACGTTTCGACTGATGCGATCACAACCCTGGCCTCGATTGAAAGCAGCTCAATACCTACCAGTGACACCTTTACCCATACATCGACAACGATACCCTTGTCGAGTATTCTGTCTACGACCTCCGCAAGACTGGACGAATCGGTGGATTTTTGTACCT